>JBEBHM010000290.1:0-9822 GCA_040080875.1 Pirellula sp. | reverse complement strand
TGAGCCTGAGGCGCTAGCCGAGCTTTATGATCGATCGGCTAGCGCCTCAGGCTCAATTAAGCGAATGATGTGTAATATCGGAAAGCGAGACGGCCTCCTTGGGCCCCACGCGCGCGGTGGCTTGATAAATGGGAGAGCAAGATGCTCGACACTGACGCCATGCAAATTGTCTTTACCACGCCCACCGAACTATCGAAGCTTTGGCGAATGAACAAAGAGCTGTTTGCCACGGTCCTGTTTGATTCCAGCAAGGACTCCCTCCTAACGCTTCTCGCCGATCCGCAATATCTCGGAGCCCAACCTGGCCTTCTGGCTGCTTTGCACACTTGGAGCCAAACACTCACCGCGCACCCTCATGTCCACTTCATCGTCACGTTCGGTGGGCTTTACTTAGCCGAATACTTGCGTGGAGGCCCGATCGGAAACAGCCGCCTTGTGAGCTACGAACATGGTCAAGTCACATTCCGATACTTGGATCGACGCGAACGCAAGACGCAGGGGACCAAGTCCCATGGTTTCCGAGCCATTGCAGTTCGTCGAGCCGGTGCAAGCCTGGAACGTGTACGGACGGAAGAGTCGAACGACAACATCGCGAGCGCCACCGGAGAATTGGAATTAGATGAACGGACGGAAGCTACTTAAACGCGACAACGCATTGGAACTGGGACGACTCAAGACGAGCAGTAGGGAATGTCGTGTGATCGCACATAAAAAAGGGCGATTTTTGGCAATTGGTGCGGTCGTAAAGGGTGGTAAAAACAAGAACGGCGGAACGACTGAATGGCAACCGAGACTCAAGGAGTGGCAACGAGCGTACATGCGGATGGTCGGCTAGTACTCCAATCCCCATAGGGGCCGCCCCGGTCGGAGCGATCATCTCTAGCAAGGTCCGCGGCCAGTCCAACAGCCGTTGCACCGGATCTTGCATCGTCCGCAAGTGCCGACGGCTGTTGAACAGGTCTAGCAGTGTCAACCAACAATGGTGGCGGCATTGGGGAGCGTCGTAGATATTCGTCGCCAGATACTTCGGTTACAATCAACGGCACACCGGCTGTTGGACCGCCCTACGCAAGACCGGTGAAATGATGCGTTTCGTCGAATCAACAGCGTCCCGTCGTAACGTCTTTTTTCGACGTCTTGCCGAGAACAGTATCCCGAAGGACCCGGACGCGATGGATGACTTATCTAAATTGCTTGCAGACAAGAGATGGAAACTGATCTTCGAGTACGACGCAAATCGAGGCGGAGAGGGTGCCCGAATTCGACTTTTTGGTGACGCACATTCCTTCCGCAGATTGGCATCGCTGCTTACGTTGATGGCGGATAATGTTGATGACAAAGATCATCCCGCGTCAGAATCCGGGTGGCATCTAGGATTCAATCCAATCGATATCCAACAATTTGTTTTGATAAACGCAGCTATCTTAACGCTGAACTGTAGCCCAAAAATTTCAAGAGGGGACGATCGGTCTTGAGCTTTTAGACGCAACATTGGATACAATGGACGACACTGATTCAAAATTCTATGGAGTTCGAAAATGCTGCCGACCGGATATACTGCTGTAATTCGACAAGATGGCCCATGGTGGATAGGATGGATTGAAGAAGTTCCTGGCGTCAACTCACAGGGCTCAACTCGAGAGGAATTGCTTTCAAATTTACGTGAAGCTCTTGGCGAGGCGATTGAGATGAACCGAGAGGATGCACGACATGCAGCCGCTGGTGAATCGTACGAAGAAGTCGCAATCCAATTGTGAAACGTCGAGATCTTATCCGGCATCTAATCGATCATGGCTGCGAACTCATACGTGAAGGTGGGAATCACTCTTGGTGGGGGGCAACCCGGACAATGGAAGACGATCTGCGGTGCCGAGACACAATGAGATTTCTGACCATTTGGCTAAGAAGATCTGTCGCGATTTGAGCATCCCAGAACCTTAAATGACGAACAAAAAATTGCAGCTAAGTGGCGGAGCGTCCGCTCGGACCTTTAGAAACGTTGCTTACCGCCACTAGCTGATTTTGGCCGTTACCGCGAAAATGGGAATGACAGGCTACTTGGAACTTCGATGAATCAACCACAACCACCCGCCAACAGCCGAGCAACAACGGTCAAGAGACTCTTTAGCCGCCAAACGAGCGTGGCTATTGACATCGCAGCTCCTGCGACGACATTATGGGCGTTGCTGACGGACGCAGGGCAATTCGCGGCTTGGAACAGCACTATTCTTGAACTGACAGGGACTATTGCGACAGGCGGTAGGATTGCGCTTCGCTCGAAACTTGCTCCGGACCGCACGTTTAAACTGCGGGTCAAAACGTTCGACCCACCAAATCGTTTATCGTGGGGCGATGCAATGGGGACACGAACTTACATGCTGACGCCGATGGCTGACGGACGAACTCGCTTCTCCATGACGGAGATTATTGGTGGGCCGATATTCCCTCTCTTCGCAAGAATCATTCCGTCTTTCGACGATTCCTTTAACCAAATCGCTGCTGATCTAAAGAATGCGGCGGAGGCCGCTGCGTGATGGTCGACTACAAAAAGAAAATTGGCACAAAAGAAAAACCGCTTGAACTGAAAACCCCTCCGGGAACAAGTGCTTATACGATGCACGTCGATGAGAAAGACGATGTGGCGATTCTCGTTTGCATGGTCGGAACAACCGTGTTGCACTATGACCTGCGTTGCATTTCAGACCTTACTGCGATGTTGAAGGAAAATGGCGATTGGATTCTGCTTGGAAGCAAGGACGAGAAACAAGAAACGAAAGAAGGGACGATCGAACACTGGGCTCGTTCGACAGGCAATCCGATTGGAGGCTGGTACGGCCTGAAGAAGAACTTCCGTGGTCGGTTTGCCATGTACATTCCACCGTTGATGGAGCACCTCGGCCTGGCGGAGCTCGAACACAATGCTAAAGACAATCGAATGCGTCATTGTGGCAAATAGCGGACAAAGACGAATGCAAGCGAGTTGGGGACCGCGTTTCCTGATGGTGAAGTCACCTGGCCGCAACCGCCTGATTGGGTCGTTATCCGATAGGAATAGCATGGGCGTAAACGATGACGAATGGGAAGAAATCGACAACGCACGTGCTGTTGCGCTGTCCTCCGTTTTAGGCGAGATCGACGAGGGCGTTTTTCACTCCCCACACCCATTCTCCTTGGGCGGAAACGCAGATGTTCGCGCTTTTCACAAACACATTGCGGGCGTTGTTTACGTTACTACAGAGTTGACCGGTAAGCCAGACGCTTGTTACGCCGACTATGAATTGATGATCTGTCATCGCAAGGATACCAATTGGGGTCCAAACGTAATCAGTAGACTTGCGCCATACACACAAACGGCCTATATCGGTGGAGGAGAGACGATGGATATTGCATTGTCGGCGCCCAGAAACAGCACGATTGTCGCGTTTCTGTTCGACACTTACGATACGTTCTCGCTTTTCGGTCATCGTTTCGAGCTTCGACTCTGCATCGGAATTACGCAGCTTGAACTCGATTTCAAGATGAAGACCGATGGGCCAACGCTTAAAGCGCTGTTACAACAGTATTCGGTCTATCCGTTCACAGATTTGCATCGAGATTCCATCCCACTGCCAAAAATCGGATAATAAACGCGTGCACCCAAGTTGCGGTACAGGTGCATTCATGGGATGTTCATTTGATATACTGGCTTCTGTGAAAGTTTCCGAAACTAAGTTCAGGGGATTTGCACACGCCACAAGATCACGTCCATGTTGGGCGTAGTGGACCGAGGTTCGCGATAGGCCGTATTTCAAGATTTGGGTCAATGGGCGCGCATTTCGTGACCTTTTGCGTTCGGTAACTTGGCTTGAAGGAATCTTTATGAACCGTTTTGGGTACTTGGCGTTTCTAATCGCAGGGCTTTTTCATTGTTTGATACAAGACCGCGAGCCAATCACTCCTGAGGACGCTATCAAGTCGATGGGTAAGCCTGAGATTGTGGTTGAATTGACTGTGCGAGGTGCCAAGAATCGACTTGAAAAACGCGGATTGATCTACTTGGATTCCGAAGTCAATTTTGCGGACCCCAAGAACCTCGGTATTGCTCTTTCCGCTCGTGTGGCTGAGCAACTGAAAAGCAAAGGAATTGAAAAGCCGGAGGAATTTTTTGTGGACCGAAAGATCAAGGTAACTGGGACGATCATGCGTTTCGAAGAACGACCCTATCTTCCGGTGCTTGATATCTCCCAATTGAAATTTGAGGGGGACGAATCGAAAGCCATCTTTAATGGGGAAAACTCTAATGGGGAAAAGCAGTGACGCAGCTACGCTGAGTGCGGTCAAAGTAACTACCCAATCCCCCTCGTTCTTCGCGGAATAAATTTGCGCGTGAAATTCAATCTTACGATTGCCTCGATTGCCGTCGTTGCCATTTGCATTGCCTTGGTGTTTTCGTTCTTAGTGACGCGTGCTCGCGACGCGGCTCGTGAGATATCCTGCCATAACACATTCAAGATGATCGGGTTAGCATTGCAGAATTACAACGATCATGGCCATTTTTGCTACAATGGTCGACGGTTTTGGGGGCTGTTTTTGGGGCCATGGATCTCTTCGTGGTAACTCTCGCTGTCCCCTGACCGAACCTAAGATTGCAGTTCTCCAACTCCTCAAGAACGAATCACAATGAGCACTCTCTATTTCGACCATCGGTGGACGTTTCTAATCACTTTTAATATGTTGGTTTTTTGCACCCCAGCATCGGCGGCAGAATCCGAAAAGATCATCGATCTATTGATTGTCGCAGGTCAATCCAACGCGACTGGTTTTGATACTGACCCAGCCAAGATGGGAGCTGATGAGTTGGATGCATCGATCCGATTTCGTTTTCGAGTCGGCGACCCGCCACCTGATGAACACGATTCCATGTCGTCCCGAACGGCTTGGACAACCCTGTCCGCCCAACCCCTTGGCAAGCCAGGACCGAAATCGGTACCTCGGCAATACGGCAATTTCGCCAACCCGGCCGGTGGATTCGGTCCCGAAATATCTTTGGCTCGCAAGCTAAAACGTCACGATCAGCAACTTGGCAGGTTGAGCGAACTTGCTGTGGTTAAGGTTGCGTTTAGCGGTACCAGCACTGCCGACGATTGGGATCCAACTGGCCAAGGAAATCGCGGCGCGTGCTATCGAGCGATGGTCGAAGAAATACGTGCTGCCCAATCGCTTGCCGAAGCCGAAGGAATGTCGGTTAACTTCCGCGGACTAGCATGGGTTCAAGGCGAATCGGACGCAAACGCAAAGGATGCGTCCCAATACGCCGATCGGTTGAAGGCGATGTTTGAATCGTTACGACGCGACATCCATGCCGAACGATTGCCGATTCTTGTTGCTGTCAACGCGCATTTTCACGAAGGAAAAAACAAGTTCATGCCGGAGATCATTTCGGCACAAAAGCGAGTCGGTCACGAGTTAAGTGATTGCCGCTACGTAGATTCCATCGGAGTGGGGCTGGCCAATGACGTTCACTTCGATAGCCAAGGGACGATCGAGATTGGAAAGCGATTTGCATCTGCCCTCTTGGCGATGGAGAGCAAACGGACATCGGCGAATGGTCAGGCAAACGGACCTGCAATCACCAACGCATGGAAGAAGCATGTTGTATTCGAGGGGGCAGCGTGCATGACGGCGGTTGCCGGCGATTTTAGTGGTGACGGTCGGATCGACATCGTTTGCAACGCAGGAAAGAAAACGCAATTGTTGGTAGCTCCTGATTGGAAGCCTATCATGCTAGGCGCCGGAGAGATGAATTGGATCCACAGCGAATCGATGGATGTCGACGGGGATGGTGATCTTGATGTCATTGGCACACCCTACAATCCTGGTCGTATCGTTTGGTTGGAGTGCCCGGCTAATCCGCTGACCGATCGCTGGAATGAACGGCTCATCGATGATCAGGTCCATGGAGTTCACGGCCTACTTGTTGGCAATGTTGATCGTGTTGGGCGGTTGGACTTGTTGGCAACCAGCGCTCAACCAACGGCTCCATTTCCTTATTCGTTGGTGTGGTATCGAATTCCCAGCAATCCGCGTTCGGCGGAGCGTTGGGAGCGTTTTGTATTCGCAGCGGGGGATGCCCCAGGCTTGTCGCACTACTTGGGCATCGGTGACATCAACGGGGATGGTTTAGCGGACGCAGCCTCGGCCGCAAAAGGGGATGGCACCAAAGCTGGAGCCAATGGCCAATGGTTTGCTTGGTGGAACGCTCCCAAGGATCCTACACAGCCTTGGGTAAAAGAAGTTGTTTCCGCCAACCAACCTGGCGCGACCAATATCCATCCGGCGGATGTCAATGGAGATGGAAAAATGGACCTCATTGCGTCACGTGGGCACGGGGTTGGAGTCGTGTGGTTCGAGCGACAAACGGATTCCGCGACTTGGACGGAGCACACCATTGATGGCGATTTGCGCGAGCCGCATTGCTTGGCGGCAATCGACCTCGATCGAGACGGAGATGTGGACGTCGCTACGGTCGCCTATGGCAGTGAACGAGCCATGTGGTATGAGAACGATGGACGAGGTAACTTTCAGTCCCATCTGGTGGGTGAGAAACAGCAAGCCTACGACATTCGCGTCATCGACATGGACAAAGATGGGGACTTGGATGTGGTAGTGGCTGGCCGGGCGAGTAACAACGTGGTTTGGTATGAGAATCCATTCTAGTGGGTCTTCAACAATAACAATTGGGGTAGTGGAGGTTGTTCAACCTCCCTGATCGCAGGGATCTTTAATCGCAGGGATCTTCAACAAGATCCACTACCCAAAAATAGGGTGTGGAGACGCACTGGTGCGTCATTATTTTACCGTCAGGTTCGGACATTATGCTAACGTCGCTCACCCTTTCCATGCCATGTATTCCTGTGCGGTTTGCTTACCATTTTTTCGCGATCATGATTGCAATCGTCGTCAATGTGCCCTGTCGCAGCGACGATTCAGTATCGATCGCAGAGGATCGATTGCGCAACGAGTATCTGCGTTACGCGATCGAGAATCCAGGTGATCCCGAGCGTGGCAAAGCGCTATTCAACCATCCTGAAAAGGCGTTGTGCGGCAAATGCCATTTGCTCAATGGGATGGAGAGGAGCGGTCCTAACTTGGATGGAATCGCTGACAAGTATGCCTTTGAGCAACTCGCCCGACAGGTCCTTTATCCGAGCGAATTCATCGCGCACGGGTTCGAGCAAATTAAGATTCTGACTACGGACGGGAAGACATTGTCTGGTCGCATGGAGCGTTCCAATCAGATCGAGGTCAGGCTGGTCGATGGGCAAGGCAAGATCAACAATATCAAGAGAAAGGACATCGAAGAACTGAAGGAAGTCTCGACCTCGTTCATGCCCGCAGACTTGCAAAACACGCTTACGCGAGCTGAGTTTGCGGATTTGATGGGCTATTTAAAGACACTCCAATTTGCTCTCCATGAGGGATATGCGGACGACGGTCGAAAGATTTCGATCCCCGCACTTAGTCCGTCTGTAAAAATCGAAGCGATCCACCCACCGGAACTGAATTTTGAGAATCCGGTTTGGTGTGGCGCTTTGCCCGGGACGGTCAGCGACTTGCTTGTGATCGAACACATGACCCGGCGGATCTGGAGATTGATACGAGACGATGGTCCTATTCGCAGGGAGTTGTTTCTCGAACTAGGCGAAGAAGTGCATACCGGCGCCAATCAGGGATTGATGTGCATCACGTTTCATCCTAAGTTCGTCGAGAACGGGCGATATTTTCTCGAATATGAGGTTCAAGAGGATGGCCAAGTCAAGACAACGGTGGCAGAGCGTAAAGTCGCTCCGCATGGACTAAAAGACTCGGGTGAGCCATCGCGCCGATTGTTGGAAACGTTTCAGCCGGCGGGCAATCACAACGGGGGCTGTATCGACTTCGGGCCGGATGGCATGCTCTACGTTGCGTTTGGCGACGGAGGCCCACAGAAAGACCCCAATGGATACTCGCAGAATCCTCGCATCCTATTGGGTTCGATGTTGCGAATCGACGTTGATCACCGAGATGACGGCCTGCCTTATTCCATCCCAAAGGACAATCCGTTTTGGGAGGCGCATCATAAGGATCCCGAGGTGCGAGCTGAGACATGGGCGATAGGTTTTCGCGAACCCTGGCGGTTCAGCTTCGATGCACAGACCGGCGAATTGTATGTCGGAGACGTTGGACAGGATAAATTTGAAGAGGTCGCAATCGTTCGCCGTGGCGAGAATCATGGATGGAATGTGCGAGAAGCCTTCATCCCATTTTCAAGTGAATATGCTCGGGCTGGTGAGAAATACCAAGACCCATTGTTCGCTTACCCTCACGGTCTCGGCTTTTCGATAACGGGCGGTTATGTTTACCGAGGCAGCCGAAGTCCCTCGTATCAAGGAGTCTATATTTTTGGTGACTACAATACTCGATTGCTGTGGGGTCTGCGACAACAGGATGGGAAACTGGAAAGCGTGTACCGAATAGGAGCGGCACCCAACGGAATCGCCTCGTTTGGGACCGACCAGCGCGGCGAGATTTATCTGGTGACTTACAAAGGAACCATTTACCACGTTGACCTGTCTCAATCCGTGTTTCCAAGCAAAACCCCCGAATGAACGGACTACACGTGGACGCCACTTTTTAGCCGAGCTTAATGCCGCGAATATCAAAGTACGATGAAGCCATTACCGTCGATCATTGGAGTGTCAGAGATTGTGCTGAGCGTTGCTGACTTACCCTCCATGAAGTCGTTCTACATCGAAACGCTGGGATTCAAGCTCCACAGTGAATTATCGATGGAGACACCCGTTGTTGATAGGGATGGAATTCCAACGATCACGTTTCTGGTGATAAGTGAAATCGACTCACCACTCGGACGTAACGGCCATCCGCAAATGCTTGTGCTGATAGATCACTTACGTCATGTTTACGCCAAGGCTCGATTCATCGGTCACGATGTCGGCCGCTCGACGTTGAACCACATCGCATTTGAGATTCCGCCGGACGAGTACGACGCACATACACGACACCTTACAGCACAAGGAATCGAGCTTTCGCATACGGTCTTTCCTGACTTGAACGCCAAAGCAATGTTTCTAAAGGATCCCGAGGGAAATGTGCTTGAATTGATCTGCTACCATGCCACAGGGGTACACGATGCCCACAATTAATAACTGCCCGATGGCGGATGCCCCCAGCCCGCTTGTCTAACTGGAGCACAAGGCGAACAGCTAAGTTGGACTACCCCCACTCCTCCGTCCCCAGTCGGCTCGTCCGCTCGTCCGACTGGAACGCAAGGTTCGAATAGCTACGATAGCTAATGAACCTGATTCACCCGTGACACAAGGAGGCCGTCTCACTTTCCGATATTACACATCATTCGCTTAATTGAGCCTGAGGCGCTAGCCGATCGATCATGAAGCTCGGCTAGCGCCCTCATCATTACCCACAAGTCCAGTTGCCTTTTGCAAAAATCGCAGGCTTTCGTACTCGTACTCAGCCCGTAGGGCGGTACTCGTACTCGTACTCGAAGGGTCTGGCCGTTTCGAGTACGAGTAGGAGTACCATTTCATTGAGTACGAGTACGATAGAAACCCAAAAGATGTGGGTAAAGATGAGGCTAGCGCCTCAGGCTCAATTACTTGTGAATACACAGCTAGACGATCCACTATGCCTAGCCCCAGCTTTTAGCGTTGAAGACGCATTAGGTTACTGCACGGTGGCGATTGGCAAATTTTAGTGATCTTGCCTTGACCGCACGAAACGCTCGCAAGAGATCGTTCGCGTCGCGATATCGTCGACTGGGACGCA
>JBEBHM010000289.1:0-9825 GCA_040080875.1 Pirellula sp. | reverse complement strand
AGCATGGACAGCATGTTGATTTTAACTTGCCCAAGATTGGGAACTACCATATGGAAGACGCGAACAGCCACTACAAGATTTGCTCTCGACCGGTGGATGGCGAGGCTCGTCTCAGCAACTTGCTTTTGACCATGCTGCAACGGATGGACGTCGAAACCGAACAGTTTCAAGATAGTGTCGGCGTAATTTCAGAAGTGGTCAAATCTTAGCTCGATGGGAAAAACCAATTTTTTGCAAACGGCATGGCCTCCCTTGTTCGTTTTGTTGCTTATGGGAATGGCGACGCGAGCGATATCCGACGAAGCACTTACATTTCGGATGGATAGTAGTTCGGATAAATCGCTCAAGTGGTTTCAATTGGAGAACGGAAAATTCCCACCCGAAAATTCCTGGCATGCAATCTCCGGCGAACTCACCATGCAAGACCATCTGGAGCGACGATTTCGGCTACGAGTCGATCGAAACGACAGCCAAGATCGTGGCATCTTTGATCTGCCATTGGAGTCGACTATGTTGCCCTATGGCTCGATCTACTATCATGGATCACCGGCGGCATTGCAAGACATTCCCTTGGGGACGCACCTGCATGGTCAATTTTATTTGAAGTCGCCGGACGACAAGTCATCGCCACCCTTGGTGGCATACTCTCGCATGACTCCAGATGTGGATTTCAAACGGTGCTTTCGATTGGAGGATGATTTCAGTCACTATGCCCGGCAAGACCAGATTTGGATGATCGATACCGTGGACTTGAGTAAAAACAAGTTGACAGCAACGCTCCATCAAGACGGGAAAGCCATAGGAAAACCCAAATTGTTCGATTTGCTTTCGAGCACCAAAGTCATGGCTCGCGATGGTTTCGCGAATCTTAATTCGCTGGAGGTGGGTCAGCTCGTTCGATTCAACTTAACATGGGCGACGCTCTATGGGCCTGGCCGAATTCTAGACATTTGGATCGATGATTCGAGTCGCCAGCTAGCTTCCGATCAACAGCTTGAACGCCACCGCAATCACATTCGCGAACGAGGCTTGGCAGGTTGGGTCGATGCGGTCGACGACGTACAACAAATCGTGACGATAACATTCTTCGATGGTGTACATGCTTCGCTATTCAGTGAGTTGTCGGGCATTAACGAATCACCCATTGGCTGGCCGCTGTCGCGTGAACCCGAGAACCAAAGTGCTCCCAAAGGGACCATTGCGGTCGCCCTTGAGAGTCTGATGACCTATGATCCGGTGAACGATCGCAAGGGTGGAAACATCCTAAAGATTGCCAATATTGCTAAGGAGCCCGGGAGTAGTGGTGTTCAAATCCAAGTAAAGTGTGACGTGCTCTTGGAGGGGTTTCGCCCTAAACATATCGTTCGCTTCTATCCGGCACCTTGGCGAGTGGTCGCGTTGCCCCGTGAGGAGCAGTATTTTGGGCGTGAATAAGCATCCACAAATCTATCGAAAGGTATTTGTATTCGCTCTAGTTTGGATGCATGGATCGTTGGAGGTGGCCCAAGAGCAAATGGAGAAACACTGAATGCGGGCGTCCCGTTGGATCATCCTGTTCGCCTTTCTGGCGACGTCATCGATTGTATCCGTACTGTGGATTGCAACGCGAGAGACTGCCCCAACCGATAGAACCTATTCCGCAGCCAAGACTGCGCTCCAACAGGGTGATTTCAACAAAGCCATTAACATTTGCAATGACCTGCTTGCTAAACAAAACGATGCGCCGAACCTACTCCTCATTGCAGGGGAAGCTGCGTCCCGTATCAAGCGATACGACGAATCGATCGCGTATTATGATCGAGTCCCCGACTCCGCCCGGGGCGATGCGTCCCTGGCTCGCTGGGCGGCAGGAGAAGTGTTGCTTGAAACCAAGCGAATGTCTGCGTCCATTCGAAAGATGGAGCAATCGCTGGCGCTGGACGCAGGAAATGATAAAGCCCGCGATCGTTTGATCTATATGCTCAACGTATCGGGCCAACGCTGGGACGCTTCTCCCCATTTGCTGGAGCTAGTCCGACAGAATCGATGGTCCGTGCAACACCTCCTGTACTTGGGAAACCTCGCCATGCCCGTCGAGAACGAAAAGGAACTCAACGGATTTCTGGCAGATGCTCCAAAGGACCCTTTGCCCCTGCTTGGATTGGCGAGGATTCGATTAAGGGAAGGAGCTACGGAACAAGCAAAACTCTTGTTGGACCAAGTGCTGCAATTGGAACCCAATCTTGTCGAAGCCCATGTACAATCGGGAATGCTCCTGTTGCAAAAAGCTCCGCACGATATTCCCAAGTGGAATCATTCTCTTCCAAAGAATGCGGACTTGCATCCAGGTATTTGGCTAATACGGGGCGAATGGGCTCGAGATCATTCACAATCCGAAGCAGCCCTGCGATGCTTTGCCGAATCGACTCGACTAGATCCGGACAATTTGGCTGCCCTCAATGCGCTGGCTCAATCGCTTGCGGCGATCGGCCAGACCGAGCGAGCGCCAACGATCGCTCAGCGAGCGAGCCAGCTCGAAAAATTAGCCTATGTCTTTGAACGGATCATGACCAACGAGTGGTCTGGCAGGCAAGCCATCGCCCAGCACAAAATCTCCGACGCAGAGTACCAGCAATACTTGCGGTCCAAGGAACGGCTAGAACCGATCCTCAATGCCGCGAAAACCACATTGGATCTCGGACGTATTTGGGAAGCGAATGCATGGATTCAATACGGGTTGTCATTCGATTCTGGGCACATCGAACTGAGACAACTCGCCCAGCGGGCTGCGCCTCGGATGGATCGGCGATTGCCTCGAACCGAGTTAGAGAAACCGCTGCTTGAGCTTGCATGGGTGCAATCCCTCATACCGCCGATTTGGGACTTGTCAAACATGGACCGTAGTTCAATTGCCAGCGACGCACCTCAGAAGTCGGGACAAATTCGATTTGCAGAAGAATCGGATGCCTTCAACTTTACTTACTACGCATCGCGCACCGTGTTTGAAGATGGCCGACGCATGTTTGAAATGACCGGAGGAGGAGTTGGAATACTCGACTACGACCTGGATGGTTGGCCCGATGTGTTTCTCGCTCAAGGATGCGATTGGCCAGCCGATGTCAAGGACCGTTCACATTCCGATCGATTGAAACGCAATCGAGGAGCAATGGGATCGGATCTGCCGGTATTCGAGGATGTTAGTCATCGAGCGGGTATCATGGACCACGCATTTGGCCATGGGGTTGCGATTGGAGACATCGACAGCGACGGATTTGACGATGTCTACGTCTGCAATTTTGGAAGCAACCAACTTTGGCTGAACCAAGGGGATGGTACATTTCGGGATGGCTCTTTTATGATGGGCAATCCATCTGTCAATTGGACCATTAGCGCTGCCATCGCCGATTTGAATGGCGATGGTTCTCCTGAAATTTACGATGCAAATTACGTCCAGGGACCGGATGTCGATACGCGGCGCTGTTTGTACAAAGGATTGCCGCGAGCTTGTTCACCGCAGAATTTTTCCCCTGCCAAGGGGCGATTGATGGCGTTGGACGAAGCGGCAATGTTTCGGGACGTCGGCAGCCACGTGCTTGCTCCCGAGATTCGCGAAGGCAATGCCATGGGGCTTTCGGTCCTTCGCGTCAGGGGGCATCGCTATCCATCCATTTTTGTCGCCAATGATCAAGTGGCCAATTTAATGCTTACCGCTCTCCCGGAAAGCAAATCGCCGCTCGGTATTCGGTTGGAAGACCAAGCCTTGCTCCAAGGCCTAGCGTATGACAGTGACGGCAAGGCCCAGGCTTGTATGGGGATTGCCTCAGGCGATGTGGATGGTGATGGTCTTATCGATCTACTCGTAACGAACTACTACGACGAGCCGAACACGTTGTATTTGCAGCAATCAAGCGGAGTGTTTCGCGATGCGACGAAAGCTTCGGGACTGATCGCTCCCAGTTTGAAGATGCTTGGATTTGGAACCCAATTCTTGGATGCGAATTTGGACGGAATCGGCGATCTGGTTGTTCTCAACGGCCATATTGATGACATGTCCCATGCGGGCATTCCTTTTCGAATGCGGGCGCAGTTTTTTTCCGGCGATGGACGAGGCAGGTTCGCGGAACAGCGCGCCGACGAGGTAGGACCCTTCTTTGAACCCGAACGGCTGGCGCGCGCATTGGCACTGATCGATTTCGATCGCGATGGTCGCCAAGATTTCATCGCAACGGACCTCGAACGCCCAACCGTACTCGTACGCAATGAATCGCAAGCAGGTGGTTTTTTGACGGTCCGGTTGGTTGGAGTTGCATCGCACCGCGATGCGATTGGAACTGAATTGATTGCAACAGCGGCAGGGCGATCTTGGACGCAGCAACTGACTGGCGGTTCAGGCTACATGGTTTCGAATCAAAAGATGATTCACTTTGGACTCGCGTCAGCGAACAAGATCGACCGTTTAGAAATCGACTGGCCATCCGGAGTCAAGCAGACGTTTTCAGACCTCGCCATCAACACGCATTGGTTAGCGATCGAAGGCCAAAATCTTGTCCGCTTGCCTTAGCACAATGAAATGAAGGGGACGGTGGCGACTGCTGCTACAACCGAGTGCCGAGTTGGTTCTGAAGTTCTGCAAGCATCGATTCCAACGCTGCCGAATCTAACGCTGCAAACTCCACATCACTAGTCTCTGGAATACTCAAAATCTGCTGCAGCATTCGGATCTTCCCTCGCGCTTCACCTCGCGCTTCACCTCGCGCTTCACCAATACTTTCGCCTTTCTTGATCAACTGGTCGGCGACGGAGCCAGGTTCGGGCTTAACCGGCCAGAAATCTGTGATGGATTCGTGAAGCTGTTCGGCGCCGATCGTTCGATTGACTGACATGATATAGATCCTAATCGTATCGAGTAACGTTGTGGCTTCTTCTTTACTAATCGTTTTGGCAAGCATCTCCAGCAATGGGCGAAGCTGGTCGAGCAGGTTCGGCTCACGCCCTGATTTTAACAGCATCAAAGTCACTTGCAAAACGGGTTCGCCCACAATCTGCGAATCGGTCATCCGAGACACATCCAAAATCGTCAATTCCAGCGACGGAATGTAGCGTTTCCAGCTTCCTGGAACTGGAATCAGCTCATGCAGACTTTTGGCAGAATTCCAAGGTTCTACTCCGTTGTAAATGATCCATGGGATGATTGGCACCAACGGCTTGCCGTTCTCGAGCATATTCTCCCAAATACGGACTATGTATCCGAGCAGCTGTAGCACCGTAAAACGATCGCTAGTACTTTTGTGATCGATCAGGATCAACACGTACACGTATTTTGATTTCAAGCCAAGCTGCTCGGACAATTTGTCCGTAACTTGTACGGAGAACAATCGATCGAGATACCTGCGCCGGAGATGGTGATCGATATAGCTCGTATCTTCATGCACGAGTGTTTCCAATTTCAGATCGTTGGTGACATCACGAGGCAAGTAGTGTTCCAACAAGCTTCGCGCGGTACTGATGTTCTGAAGTGATTTACCGGCGAGTCGATCATGAGGACTGGGAATACTCGACTCGTCAATTGAATTCAATGGTTCTGAGGTCATGCAACGATTGTAGCCACATCTCGACCCGTCGGTTTTTGCGCCAATGATCAAGTAGCCAATTTTATGCTCACCGCCGTGCCGGATAGCAAAAAATGATTCACTTTGGACTCTCGTCAGCGACCAAGATCGAACGTTTAGAAATCGACTGGACATCCGGAGTCAAACAGACATTCTCGGAACTTGAGATCAACTCTCATTGGTTAGCGATCGAAGGCCAACAACTTGTCCGCTTGCCTTAGCACAATGAAATGATGGGAACGGTAATGATGGGGACAGTGACGACTGCTGCTACAAACGAGTGCGGAGCTGGCTCTGAAGTTCTGCGAGTATCGATTCCAACGCTGCCGAATCTAACGTTGCAAACTCCGCATCAGTAATCTCTGGAATTCTCAAAATCTGCTGCAGCAAACGGATCTTTCCTCGAGCCTCACCCCGAGCCTCAGCTCGTGCTTCACCAATATTTTCGCCTTTCTTGATCAACTGGTCGGCGACGGAGCCAGGTTCGGGCTTAACCGGCCAGAAATCTGCGATGGATTCGTGAAGCTGTTCGGCGTCGATCGTTCGATTGACTGACATGATATAGACCCTAATCGTAGCGAGTAACGCTGTGGCTTCTTCTTTACTAATCGTTTTGGCAAGCATCTCCAGCAATGGGCGACTTCTACGGAGTGCCGAGTTGGTTCTGAAGTTCTGCAAGCATCGATTCCAACGCTGCCGAATCTAACGCTGCAAACTCCACATCACTAGTCTCTGGAATACTCAAAATCTGCTGCAGCATTCGGATCTTCCCTCGCGCTTCACCTCGCGCTTCACCTCGCGCTTCACCAATACTTTCGCCTTTCTTGATCAACTGGTCGGCGACGGAGCCAGGTTCGGGCTTAACCGGCCAGAAATCTGTGATGGATTCGTGAAGCTGTTCGGCGCCGATCGTTCGATTGACTGACATGATATAGATCCTAATCGTATCGAGTAACGTTGTGGCTTCTTCTTTACTAATCGTTTTGGCAAGCATCTCCAGCAATGGGCGAAGCTGGTCGAGCAGGTTCGGCTCACGCCCTGATTTTAACAGCATCAAAGTCACTTGCAAAACGGGTTCGCCCACAATCTGCGAATCGGTCATCCGAGACACATCCAAAATCGTCAATTCCAGCGACGGAATGTAGCGTTTCCAGCTTCCTGGAACTGGAATCAGCTCATGCAGACTTTTGGCAGAATTCCAAGGTTCTACTCCGTTGTAAATGATCCATGGGATGATTGGCACCAACGGCTTGCCGTTCTCGAGCATATTCTCCCAAATACGGACTATGTATCCGAGCAGCTGTAGCACCGTAAAACGATCGCTAGTACTTTTGTGATCGATCAGGATCAACACGTACACGTATTTTGATTTCAAGCCAAGCTGCTCGGACAATTTGTCCGTAACTTGTACGGAGAACAATCGATCGAGATACCTGCGCCGGAGATGGTGATCGATATAGCTCGTATCTTCATGCACGAGTGTTTCCAATTTCAGATCGTTGGTGACATCACGAGGCAAGTAGTGTTCCAACAAGCTTCGCGCGGTACTGATGTTCTGAAGTGATTTACCGGCGAGTCGATCATGAGGACTGGGAATACTCGACTCGTCAATTGAATTCAATGGTTCTGAGGTCATGCAACGATTGTAGCCACATCTCGACCCGTCGGTTTTTGCGCCAATGATCAAGTAGCCAATTTTATGCTCACCGCCGTGCCGGATAGCAAAAAATGATTCACTTTGGACTCTCGTCAGCGACCAAGATCGAACGTTTAGAAATCGACTGGACATCCGGAGTCAAACAGACGTTATCGGACCCGCTATATGTTGGGTAACCGCAAAAAGAGTCGACATCGAAGATCCCCCACCATTAGCAGTTCAACTTGGAGTGAACCGCTACGCCATTAGGCTACAGCATCTACGTTCGTCGCTCCACTCCTTCACTCCGTGCCTACGCCCAATGCTTCGCTACTTCTTCTCGATATCCGCCTCCGGCGAACTGACAGACGGACTCAGGGCCACGCGGAAGCCGTCAGTCATGTGGCGATTCGACGGATCGTACCCATTCCGATACGCCGACCGGCAAAGGCCAGCTTCGCGGCTCCAACTGCCGCCCCGGAACACCCGACTCGAGCCCACACCATACAAGTCTTCGCACCACTCGAAGACGTTACCGTGAACATCGTGGAGGCCCCACCCGTTCGGAAGTTTAGCGCCACAAAGAAACGCCAACTTCGATGGATACATCTGGCAATAGCTAACTAACATCGTCTCATCGTTACCCATCGAATATTCCGTTTTAGTCCCGGCTCGACATGCATACTCCCATTCCGTCTCCTTCAGCAAACGATAGCCATTTGAGCCTGGAATGAATCGCCACGCATCGATTTTTGTTGGACGTCCAAATTCTTGTTCCTTCTCTCCAGTTCGCTCATAACAAGGCTTCCGGCCTTCATGCAAACTCAGCCAGTTACAAAATAGTACCGAATCGTACCATGAGACCTTCTGTGCGGGATGATCCGCCGTCGGACTTGTTTGCTTGTATACCCCCTCCCAATTTTCTGGCTTTTCCTTCGCGGGATAAGATGCGTCGCTCATAAACAATTCAAACTGGCCGCGACTCACCTCGCGATCAGCTACCCAAAATTCGTCGACTCTCTCCAATTTCTTCATCAGAGATGCAAATCGGACATCCTTATGTAAATGCGCAAAATCTGGATCCTTTACCAGCTGCTTCTTGTTTTTGTAGCCTCCACGAATAAATTCTCCGAGAAGTTCAAAGGCTCGATCCGCAAATTGCTTTGCCTGCTCTGGACTCTTGTCCATTGACGCCTTCGCGCAAAGCGATGCACCACATGCGATTCTATAGCGATCATTCTCCGTGTTGGACGGAACTCCTATAGCTAATTCCAATCGCCGCGTTGCCTCGGCATAGTCTCCAAGCCAGGCTGGTAACTGAATCTCCATATAAGTCCCCAAGGATATTGGTATCTTCTGTTGAAGATACTTTGACAGCGATTCTCTGGCCTCTTCCGCTTTATCCAAACGGGCCAGCGCCACGGTTCGGTACTGTAGTATCTCCGGCAGCGGGACGCTTTCACCATGCAACAGCAACCAATCGAGATCCGCCAACGCCGATTCGATGTTTCCGACTTGGTAATGTGCGATCGCTCTCATTTTGCGGGCTTCTGGATTATCCAATTCCGAAGCTGCTAGTTGCGACATTGTTGACAATTGAATGCGGAATTTTTCCAAAGGATCAACCATCTCAACTGGAGCTGGGGAATTAGCACGCATCTTCAACATGGTCGCACCGACAGAATTTACAAACCAATCTCGGATCGGAACGATTTTGTCGCTACCGGTTACCTTTGGTTCCGGAAGCCCCCACCTCCTTAGCAGCCAACCGGCAGCGCTGTGCGTTGTGGTGTCCCCGTTCTCCACAAACCAACGCGAGGCCAAGCTCTGCCAACGCTCTTTGTCGGTATCGGAGAGTTTATCGACAGCTAACTGACCTACCGCTAAACACATTCCCGACCGAAGCGCGGGGCTATCACTGCTGGTAACCAAATCATGTAGTTCCTTTAATTGATTCTCCCAGCAATGGAACTCATCGATAAACAACGTTCGCTGTTCCGGATCCGGACGATCTTCGATCGCACACATATCGCTGGCCAACAGGATGTCTCCTAGATTTAAGGCCACGATTGCCAATTTCGCCTTGCGACGCCATAAAGATTTGTCACCGCATTTTGCTGATTCCGTTTCGATTGATCCGAGAGAGACAGGCACGTTTTTTTTCAATGCTGTTATGTAATTTCCTGTATCTGACTCGGCGATGTCATCGACCCTAGAAACTAAATAGTCAGCATTCAATTGCCCATACTGTGCTAACGCAAAAGCGAGCGATAGTTTACGATGTGGATTCGTGGCTGATGCAAAGCGGGATCTTAATTCTGGTAAGACTAAATCCTTTGGCAGTTTTTCAAGTTCTTTCAAATTAACTGGAACGCTTGGACCAAGAGTATTCTGAAGGGACTCCGCGACTGCACGCGTATGACCCTGAAGACTCTTCCAGTGTACCGACGATATCCACTGCTGGATTCCGAAGCCGATGAGTAACGTCGCCAATGTCAGCCCTCCCCACCAGCTTCCATGCACGCGGGCAGCCCGCCGCATGATCGTTCGTTCTGGAATCGTCCATTTTCTTGAATCGGTAAGAGTACGAATGCTAAGCCA
>JBEBHM010001017.1:0-2605 GCA_040080875.1 Pirellula sp. | reverse complement strand
ACCAGAAAGGATCCGTTTGGGAAGAGTCCCTATGCGACCTAATATTCGAGAATCCCATGCAGTGGGGCTATAACAAAGCAGCGCAAAAACCAACTTTTCGTCATCCGTCGACGGTTCTCGCGACGTTGTCTCGTAATCGTCCCCGTTGGCTAGTGGAGCTTTGCCGTCTTGCAGTTAAAAAGCGTTCCGTTAGCGCCAGTCATGTGACGAGTCGTGATTTAACAAGCGTTTTGCGAGAATTTGGTAGGGAACGCGTCGAGGATCTTGCAGCAGAGTATCGGTCTGAATGCCCTCAAGTGCAGGAGATAATTAATGCTTTCGCAAACACGCAGGAAGATTTCACGACTGATCAGTTGATCAATACGATCACGAATCGAGTACTCAATGGGTTAGTGATCACTTTAGCGAGCACAGGATCTGTTACGCGGCCAATTCAAGTTGCGGCGTTTCTTTACGAGATCGGTTTCTTGACTGCACGGCGAGAAAATGGGGACGGGACTTACACACACTATGTATTCGCTGACAAACCCGAACCGCTACACAACCGAACAAACATCGATCAGGGGCTCTCCTGGGAAATACATCCAGTTTTCCGGCAAGTACTTGGACTGCGCGACGAAACTGGCAAGATAATAGCGGGAATGGAACAAAACCATGCACCGAAGTCGCGGTCTAAGCGATATTAACTTTAGAAACCGCACTTTCCGCGACTCGGTGATGGTAGTCGTTCTTCGCCAAACCATCGATGGTAGAAACTGATCAGATTGTGCTGTTCTTCGGCGAGACGTAATGCGCCTTCGATAAGAAAGAAGCTTCGGTCGATTGCTTCGATGAGCCGTATTCATTGGACCAGTGTAGCCATTCAAACTGTGTTGGCATTGGAGCGCGTTTGAAGAGATGGCTTGCAAGCAAAACGCTTCGAAGATTCTTGGTTAGCTGTCATCGCATTGGAACGCAGCTTGGTGGGCAACGAGAAACAACGCGGGTTCGAAACCGCAACTTCATCACGCGCTGCTGGCTGGGCTGGCATTGGAACAATTGCCGATCCCACGGCCCGAGTCCACTCGCATTGGAACGACTCAAAATCCAAAAACTGTTTGAGAAACTCTCGACGCTGCGATACACTAATGCTTCGTGAAGCCGAGCGAAGAACCACGCGGTCAACCGAAGCCGCCCACATCGACTTCACTTACATCAATATCAAGCCGGGCGGCTGCGGTTACCGCCAGCGTTCGTTAACACGGGACACATGGACACAAAACTATTCAACAAGTTCATGGAACGTCCAGATGTCGCGACTCTGGGCGAGCTTGCGCAGATTCTTCGATGTCCGCTCGCCAAACTCGAGAGCGTACAACAGCAAGTCAAGAGCCTTTCAGCTGGCCCACCGTATAGAGTCGGCTTTGTTGTGTTAGAGTTGCTTGCGGAAAAACACATTTCCCTGGACGACGTCGGGCAAACGGAAATCACACAACCAAGCGAAGCTCTGCTCGCAATTGGTGCCCAGGTCGTAAGCAGTAGCCTTCGCGAAGCTGCGTTTGGCGATTTTCTGGAGAATATTCTAGACGACCCAAAGCTAAAGCGAGTTTTATCCCAGGGTGATTCCGAAAGCCTCAGCGATGCGATACGAATGACGGGCGGGGTAAAGAAGAAGCAATGGGCTCCAGTCGAAAAAAGCGAAAGTCTGGTTATTGCACTTTCAAGGCCATTATCGGCTGCCTTGTTTTTCGACAGAGTCTGGACCCTCGATCGAGAAATACCGGGGACAATAGGTTTTCGATGTGGAGACATCAACGAACGAATTGCTCTTGGACTTTTGGACGGACTAATCGAAGATTTCTCAAAGCTCGAAGCAAACGAAGATGTCCGGAATGAAAAGCTTGACAAGGCCGATGAATTCTTACGCTCTCCTGCTGTAGAGTCTCAGTTGTCAAAGGCATTTGGTGGTCTACTGGCTCCCGCATTCCAAAAGCTTACGATCAGACCTGTACAAACATACTTTGCTTCCGAAGAAAACCTGCGTGGTACATATGCCATAGGTTCGACCCCGATGGTAATCGCCGCCTTCGAATCTTTGGAATGGATCGATGAGGCGCATCTGACATGGGAGCAAGTGGCCGAGGTGCGGAAAGACATGCAGTCCGTAATGGCATTGAAACGGATGCTCCACTGGCTTGATTCTCAAATGGCTGGCAAGCCCGTTTCGTTCGTTGCGGATGAAATCCAGTTGAGGCTTACTGAATACGAAAATGCAACCAGCAAGCACGGCATCAAACTTGTGCGAGGTGCGTTTGGTACCTTCTTAGACGTAAAACTATGGAATTCATTGCTCGGCACTATTGTTGGTGGGAAAATAGACCCCAACCATGGTGCACTCATTGGTTTCTTGGCGGGAATCGCCCTTCAAGGTTGCAGAGTTGTATTCGAGACTCTAAATTTACATCTCGAATCGCAAACAAAACTCGATGAAAATCCTGTTGCATACATCCACCACTTGAAAAACAGATCGCTAAGCGAGATCAAGTCAACGAACAATCCGAATTGGGATAGGGGCCCGGATTGCTCCGGGGCCCCTCCCACACCACCCGGCATGCGGGTCCGCACC
>JBEBHM010001016.1:0-2605 GCA_040080875.1 Pirellula sp. | reverse complement strand
CTCTAACTCCGCAAAAGTCTTGTCACCGCGATTCAACGGGATTCGAAGCTGGTTAAAGTTCGACGGCGCATCGGGTGTCAACGTCCAATAGCGATTGTGATCAGGACTTGAAAAAAGTACCAATCCGTCGAATCGGATGATTTGCATGCTCTTGAGATCTGGGGACTCAAGCAACGCAGCCCTACAAGCTTTTTGCAATCCTCCCATGTCCTTGCTCGACAAATAGGTCGAACAACTGGTCGCCAATTGTCGACTGACATCTTGCCTTTGACGATGGATTTGGTGGTTCTCAAACGGAATCATCCCCGTGATACCTCCAGCCAGCATCGGTCCGAACGACATTGTCGCTAGGATGATCGCCATTTTGTAGGTGATCTTTAAACGAGGCATACTGGTTTCCGGAAATCCGCTTTGTTTTTTCAACAGTGAACAGGTCAACGACGGCTATGAGGAGCTTTTCCACAAAAAAACGAGCCACCTTACTGTTGGTTAGAAATGGCTAGCGGTTGTCCCAGAATAGGAAAAAGCGTTGGCGAACCCCTTCTTGCTCGTCGAGTGTATCGATTGTGTCAACTGTGCCACCTGAATTTCCAATGATGTAAGTAGCTCGCAAGAGATGAAGGCGACATCCACGTGGGTGGGTGTGTGCGATAGACAAAGCGTGACGACTGTAACGAAGATTCTCATAGAACCGTCTTTTTGCTAGGTGCGTCCTAGGCCCGTTCAATAAGCCACAAAAGCAGTTCCACTGAGGCATCCGCTGCACAAGTCTAAAACTCGCGTTCGATAACGCGGATAACCGAATCTCCGTACGGAGACTCCACGGATGGAATTGCCGGAGATTCGGTCCCCAAGGATGGTGCGAGCGTGCTCGAATCTGTTCGAAAACCTAAGATACCCCTGCTTGTGCTTGCAATGATGCTGCACTGGTTGGGGGTTTCGTTTGGACAGATTGCGGCGAATCCAGCGGCATCGCAAACAGTTCAACGCTATGAACCACCCTCTGGAGTCGGGATTCAAGGCAGCTTGGAAGGCGCAGTCTCAAGCGAAGAGTTTCAGAAGTACATTTCCGTAACACCTTCCACTCCCGCTCCTCGGCCGTTGGAATCCTTGTTGCCACGGCCGTCTTCGAATCGGTCTTTGCCTCTCGAATCGGAGCGGTCTCCCGTAGTGATCTCTTTGCCCAATCCCCAAGGTTCGGATGGCGACTCGATGTCGCCCGTAACGTCACCGCCGATTCCTGCCGACAGTCCTCCGTCGACTCAACAACATGTTCGACATGTGCCCTACTGGCTCGATGCCGCATTACAACCGCTAATCGCTCCGGGTGCATCCGTAAGCTGTCAAGTTGAACTTGAGCAGCTTGTTTGGCTTTCTACCAAGTACTCGCCCAAAGTACAGAGTTTGCTAATTCTGCCTCAGATCCAACGCACAGAGATCGGCATAGCAGAAGGGGAGTTCGATCCTCGCCGGTTTGCGAAAACCAATTACGGCAACACTTCCGATCCGGTTGGAAATACGCTCACGACAGGTGGCCCTAATCGGCTTATCGATGATACCTGGCAGAATTCGGTCGGACTTCGAAAACTACACGCACGCGGGGGCAAAACCGAACTTTCACAGGCCCTGAATGCAAAGGATAGCAACTCGTTATTCTTTAAGCCGAATAATCAGATCGACACGCGACTTAGCCTCAACTTTACCCAACCGCTCATGCGAGGCTCAGGCCGTTTGTACAACACGTCGGCCATTCGCATTGCTGGCATTAAGACTCAGGGGGCGGTCGCCACCGCCAATCGAGAACTCCAGGGACACGCGCTGGATATCATCAACGCGTATTGGGACCTTAGTCTCCAACGCCACTTCATGATTCAAGCCACTAGAGGTCGTGAACGCCTACTGATCATCAAGCAGCAACTTGAAAATCGATCGGAAAAAGATCTCTTGCCTTTGCATCTTTACCGAGTCCAAGCGGCCATCGGACAACAGAAGGGTAAAATCGGAAGTGCCGCAGCTTCGATCAAGGGTTTGGAAGCTACTCTCAAGAGCCTCGTCAATGCACCCGAATTACAGTCCAGCCAGTGTATGGAGATCATTCCATCGACGATGCCGGAATACGATTTGCCAAGCGTTGCTCTCGATGATGAACTCTGCTCGTCCCTCCTGCATCGATGGGATATCGTCGCTATCCAAACAGACATCGAAACAGCCGTTTTGGAAAAGAACCTCGCTGTCAACGAGATGAAGCCACAGCTCGATTTTTTTGCCGAATCCTACGTGCGAGGACTCAAAGGGGACAATAACTTGGCAGGCTCGTACGTCAGCCAGTTTGGCGACGGTCGCCCAAGCGTATTCTTTGGTGCGGAATACCTTTCACCTAAAGGAAATCGGACGGCCAAGGCAAATCTCAATGGACGACAACTTGAACAAGCTAAACTTCTTTATGACTACCAGCACGCCCTTTTGAAGGCCAAAGGCGAAATCATTACAGCCATTGCAGATTCCGAGGGCACCTACGAACTAACAAACGCGGCGATCGAAACCGCCTTTGCATCCGTTGAAGAAGTCAAAGGATATTATGATAAATTTGAAGATTTCTTAGGGG
>JBEBHM010001015.1:0-2614 GCA_040080875.1 Pirellula sp. | reverse complement strand
CCTCAAGCTTCAAACTTCAACGCTATCCCTCCGGATCGTCCAGCAGCGATTGCAGCCTCGCGGCAAGCGATTCAGGAAAATTTGATGGCCAACTCGCGTCGATCAATCCTATCGAAATCAAATCCAATAGATGAGTTTGATCTTTTCGTCGAAAACTATTGAGTTTCATTTCGACAAGCTCTTTTAGGGATACGATCTTTTTTTCTTCGATTTCAACAACTTGTTCTGTGTCCGGGGTGGCTGAAACGTATTCCGGACGCACCTTTTTTCCGGCGAGCAAAACATGGATCCCCTGGCTAGGCTTTCCGTCGGGGCCGTCCAGGAACACCACGACATTCATCACAGAGTCTTGGTGGAAGCCGACTTGTATTAGTGCTTTCGCCGCTCGATCAAGATCCGCTTCTCGCAGCAAAATATCGACATCGCGTGTGTTTCGAACCGCACCGTCGTCGATCGTTGCCACCCAAGCTGCCACGGCGTTGCCACCGATGACCGCATAAGGCACATTGGCTTGAGCAAGTGCAGTGCATGCGCGGTTTAGCCGTTCCCTGACTTTTTCCATGGCACTAAACATCCTATCGAAGACATAGGGACCTTGTTCGCGAACTAGCTGTTCCAATTGCTCAGGATTCATGGCACCATTATAGCAACCTCATACTGCCATTTGAGCCCTGCTCCCATCGATGACCGCAATTCTCCTCGATTCAGTCAATTGCACTTCGCATTCGCAGACTCATGCCGGTACACAAAAAAGGGGGCAGGTCTAGACGTGCCCCTTTTTTTACAATCACGATCGTGCTAGGTTATGGCCGTCAACGTTATCGCTTCATGCATTTAATTGGAGAAAGAAAATGGGAAAAGGCAACAATAGCCAGAAAAACGACAAGAAAGCAAAGAAACCCAAGCAAGACAAGAAGAGCGTTCCCAAGCCGGCTGGAAAAAAATAACGAGAAACGCAAAAGGGGTCAGGTCTCATTTCTCGAAAAGAGACCGGACCCCTTTTTTCGTCAATTTGTTTCAGTGCGTGGTGACTCGGAGGAACCCGCGAAATCGGAATTCCATTCACGTTTCCAAGCCGATAATCCAACGACATCACCGTGATTGCGTTGGGTCGTTTGTTTCAACAACCGACTCGATACACACATTTGTTCCAATTGATGCACGCAATTCTCCTCGTTCCAAACAAGTGAACTGCGCATCATCAGAATCATACCAACTGGCTTTGCGATTTGTCGGGCAAGCGGAGGTGCACCCATGATCCCCACCAAATACGGGTTATCAAACGTACATCCCTTGCTTTCGAAGGATATTGGTTTCGATTGGACACGCAATAACGCGACTTCCACCGCGAGTTCGCATTCGAAACGCACATTGGTCAATTGGCATTGGCCGCTGTCTTTCGGTTGAGAAGCGACAGGCGGAAACATCACGAGGATTCCGTTTTTCGTTCGAATGGTTGAATTGTCGACCACTAGTTCGTGGCCGCTCGCCAACCAACTGATTCCGTGCGACCCACCTTCGATTAAGCAATCGCGGATCGACATTCCACGTCCACCGTACACTGAGGCTCCCATCATACCTCGCCGCACGGTGCAAGATTCCAATTCGAGTTTGCCATCCTCACATAGGATGGCTGGTAGTTCGCGCATCGTTTGTAGATCCATCAACTCGACATCCACCAACCAATCGATTTCGAGCCCTCGCAATCTCAGATCCGAACTAGTGATCAAGAACTGGCGGCCGAATCCATCTTCACTGTTGGTGAATTTCGGATGAGCACCCTCGCCTGCAACGACGGAAATACGTTTGCGGCCAATGGCGATTTGTGAACAAGCAAATGGTCCGTCGCTGGATACAACGATCTCTTGTCCCGACTTGGCCATCTGAATCGCTTCCGCAAGCGACTGAAAGCGGTAATCTGTCCCCTGGATGTGAAAAGGGAAGTCGCGGGAGAGCGGGGACGTCGCACTCGACACGGAACCATCGGCAGGCTGTCGACTGGGGTCGCTCCGCAAAAAAAACATGCCGATTCCGACACCAAGAGCGACCACGCAGACGATTCCCAGACCGACAGACCAAGCCAGAGGTGTCAACGCTTTCTTTTTGAGCACTGGATCTTGCCCACTGATCTCCTCAAGGAATCGGTTCGCGGACTCGGTCCGTTGTGACTTGTCCTTGATTAACAGTCGATCGAACGCAACGCACACACTCGAGTCGAGGTCGGTGCGCAACTTTGACAACGGTTCCAAGTTAAGAGTTCGAATACGATGGAATACGACGTCCACATCGTCTTTTCCAAAGGGAGCCTCACCCGTTGCAGCGTATCTGAGCACGGAGCCGAATGAGAACAGGTCACACTGGGCGTCCAACTTCTTTCCCAGCGTTTGTTCTGGCGACATGAACGCCGGGGTACCTGCAATGACGTTTCTGTGTGTGAGCAAGGTCGATGATTCTCGTTTGGCCAATCCGAAATCGGCAACGAAGACGCGTCCGTCGCGACGGACCAGAACGTTTTCCGGTTTCAGATCGCGGTGAACCAGGTTGCGGGCGTGCGCATATTCCAACGCCTTTAAGATTTCGATCACAACCAGAACGCTGACTTCAGGAAGCACGT
>JBEBHM010001014.1:0-2616 GCA_040080875.1 Pirellula sp. | reverse complement strand
ACCTGACGCGGTTCTTGGAAGACCGGCCGATTGTCGCCAGGCAAATCTCTTCTGTCGAACGTGGCTGGAGATGGTGTCGACGCCATCCCGCAAAGACGAGCATTGCCGCTTCGATCGCGGCTTTTCTAATGCTGGTAGCCGTTGTCACCAGCCTCTACTCCATCCAGCTTGGGGATCAGTTGCGCCGCATCTCCAATGCGGAACGACTCGAGCGGATTTCGAAAACGGAAGCTTTGAATCAACTATGGGAGGCCAAATTGGCTCAAGGTGACGCGATCCGCATGAGCAATCAAACTGGCCAGCGCTACGAAGCGTTGAATGCCATCGAGGAAGCACGAGCGATGGGTGACTCCATTCCCTTTTCCTCGGTTCAAATCGACAAGATGCGCGACGCAACGATTGCTTGTTTGGCGTTACCCGACATACGCCATGACGGTTCGTGGAAAGGGCATGTGCTTCCCTCATGCCTTTGGTTGGATGCCGACCTAAGCCACTCCATCCTTGCGTATGAAGAACAGAATTTTGTTCACGTATGTCGCACGTCAACCGGGGAAAAAATCGCGCGCATTCCGACGCAAGCCAACAACCTCAAAGCCGTTTTTAGCAATGACGGTCGGAAACTGGCGCTCATGAAGAACGAATGCCACGTCTATGCGATCGAGGAAGATGATGCGAGGCTCCTCTATCAAACCAAAGCTCGCGGTGTGTGGGGGTTTACGCCTGATGGTTCAAGAATCTTGGGAACAGACGGAGATGGGCAACTCGTTTTGGTGAATCTCGATCAAAACAACGATGTAAAACATTTGGGATCCTTCTTGGCAAAAGATGAAATCGCTATTTCCCCAGATTCGAAGCGCGCGGCTCTCTACGATGGCAAAGTCGTTCGAGTCATTCAACTGAATACAGGGAAAACGGATTTCCAATTCGATCGTCCCCTCCTGGGCATTCGACATTTCGCCTGGTATCCCAATTCTCAATATCTGGCGATTGGCGTCAGTTCATTCGACGGGCTGATCGAATTGTGGAACGTCGATGAACAAGTCCTGTGGAAAACCATCCCAATACTCCTCCCAGAAGCAGCTTTCCGTTTTAGTTCCACCGGTGAGCGCCTGGTGATCTACGACCTTTGGAACCAAAACTTGACGGTTTGGAACGTGAATCGAAATCGTGCAGAATTCAGTAAGAGTAGTTTGTGGCCCATGCACATAAAAGCCGAAGGTGACGGAGGCTTTCGAATACTCAATTGGCAAAAGGACTTTCGACTGGTCTCGTTGCGAGTCGAAGTACCGTCGATCTACGATACTCTGCCGTACCCCATGTCCAGCAACTCGTTGAAGTACCTGGATCTGTCATACAGCCAAGATGGTCGGATGCTGGCTGTCGCAAGTCCCCAAGGTGATGTTCTCATATTCGATGCATTGAATCGCAATCTCCTCGGCCGCTGGTACGGTGGATGGATCCACGTCCAATTTGTTGGCAACCGAACGCTGTTGACGTCGAATTCGGAGGGCTTGGCCCGATGGGAAATTGAGCCTGACAACCAAATCATGGGAGGTCATACCATAGGACCACCCGTTTACGTGGCTGACTCGGTTGCCAACGAACGATTTCGGTCCAACAAGGATCAATTGGTTGCGGTTCCTACTCGCAAGGGAGTTGAGCTGCACTCGCTTGATGGTCAACGTCCAATGCATGTAATCGGCCCAACGAAAGATGCTCGTCAATTGTCGTTTAGTCCAGATGGAAAGCGGCTTGCCACGGGCGAATGGGATAGTGGAGAATTTTGTATCTGGGATGTCGCATCCGGTGAACTGGTGCGACGAATTCCAGAGTTGGGCCATTGTTTCGTCGAATATAGCCCCAACGGCAAATGGCTTGCATCCAATGCGAACCACGTTCGCATCAGGGATGCGGAGACAGGAGAACTCGTGACCGAACTCCCAACCGACGGCACTTCTGTCAGCGGCGTCTGCATGGCATTTTCACCAGACTCCAAGGTGATTGCGGTATCCGACACGGACGGCAGAATCAACTTCTTAGATCCATCCACCGGGCGGAAGTTGTTTGCGTTGACTAAACCAAATCTTGAACAGTGCATCCGATTGACATTCAATCCTAATGGCAAGCAACTGGCGGTCCTTTCCAAATCTTCCGACTTAAGCCTTTGGAATCTCGACGCGATGCACGACGAGTTACAATCTCGCGGCCTTGAATTTTCGGATGCCCTTGGTGGGGCGATGGATGAGAAGGAGGCCGATGATTTGGCCCCTCGGATAACGTCCTTACGTGTTCGTCTCGACCAGCGGTTTCTTGAAATCGATGCTGCGAACCAGGCCATCGTGTTGCGAGAGTCTATCGAGAAATCGGACATCCACGCGGCTCGCATTGCGATTTCTAAAATCATCAAGCTTCAGCCACGAAAGTCAAACACTTGCAACAATTTGGCATGGGCGTTGGCCACGGGGCCTAGGACCATTCGAGACACTACGACCGCGGTAGAATTCGCACGACGGGCCATGGAAGACGAGAGCCTGCCAGCAAATCGAAAATCAACGTACCTGAATACGCTCGGCGTGGTCCTCTATCGAGACAGGCAATTTCAAGAGGCTTTTGAGG
>JBEBHM010000005.1:0-34756 GCA_040080875.1 Pirellula sp. | reverse complement strand
GAGCAGGAAAGCAGCCCGGTGGGCGAACAGCGGTTGTGCGTGCTGGGAGCTGAAGGCTTGCCAATGATCGTGCAGGATGCGATGCAAGGTTGGCTTGCGAGAATCATTGCTTGGTGAATCGGGTAAAACCGTGGCGTCGAGAGAAACGCACATGGGATTCTGGCTCTCGCACAAGTTGCACGATGAAAATAAATTTTCATGACTACCGACACACTTTCCGGTAGTCCTTCTCCGCGTAGCGGCCAGTCCAACTTCTTATTATCCCGGATTGGGATTTGGATAACCGGATTTTCGGGTGTTATCCCTGGTTTGTCAATTAAATTATCCCCGGTCTCCTGCCTGTTATCCCTGATTGGAGCGGCATGGATCCTTTCAGGGATAACTGTTATCCCTGAATCTCTCGATTGACAATCCATTGCCTTACGGAACAGCGGTTTCCCGCAGGGTTGTTGACGAGCCACTTCAACCGTTACTATAAATCGTCGCCAGGGATTAATTTCGACATGTTTTCATCTAGCCCTTTGCAAGTCGTTCACCTGGGAGGTTTTCGTCGTGGTGCATCTGGATCTGGAAAGTTCTAAGCGCAAAGAGACTCAAGAAAAATTTGCTCGTCTCTGGTTCGATGGTCTTGCGAAATTTCACAAAATTCAAGAACCCTCCACCTGGGCCTTTGATAACCAACATGTGATCGCTTACCTGCGTTCTAAACTTGCCAGTGGTATGCCATCGTGGAAACGGCTTAAGATCGTCGAGGGCCTTCTTTGGTATCGCAATTACGTACGAAAATCTGATAGCCCCAAGCTGGAGCAACTGCGAGAGAAACTTCGGGACGTCATTACCGAAGAACGGAAAAATGCTGACGATGCTCCGATCGAAAATGTCGTCGGCAAGATCAATCCCCGAGAACCGGATGTGATCCAGGCACTCCGCAGAAGCATGCGAGTGTTGGGTAAGGCGTTCAATACCGAGAAAGCCTACGTCCAAAAAGTACGAGCTTTCATGGCCGACCTTGCACTGACGAATTTGGCAGACTTCGACGGGATTGGGGCGGCGGACGTCGAAGCACACTTGACAGATTTGGCAGTCGATGGCGATGTTGCCCCGTCGACTCAAAGTCAAGCTTTCTACGCATTGCTTTTCTTATTTGAGCATGTCCTAAGACGGGACTTCGGCAAGATTGATGCACTGCGATCTACCAAGGCGCCACGAATTCCAACCGTTCTCAGCAAAACAGAAGTCTCGAAAGTACTCTCATCGCTGTCGGGTGTCTATCTAAGATCCACTACGGCCAGCCCCCCAGTATCTCGAATGGGGAGGGTGTGTTAATTCGATTAAGTTGGATCGGTTCGGTCGTACCAACTTCCTCATTGTTTGGATGTTAAACTAATCTCGAGTTTTTCGTCACCTACTACCTAGGAACAAATAGGGCAGAATGATTAACAACGACAACGGCCGATCCGAGGCGCCTTGGCCAGTTCGATTATTACTGTTTGCGGTTATCTCCAGCGCGATGGCCGGGGGTATGGGGTGGGGGATTCGCGGTCAATATGGGCACGAATCGGGTGCAATGATCGCGGGCGCATTGGTTTCATTGACCCTTGTCTTATTCTTCGTCCCTCAAGTACTCTCGCTGGCTGCGGCCCGCGCTGCGGCCATGATGACCGTGGGGATTGGGATCGGAGGCACGATGACCTATGGGCAAACGGTAGGCTTGACGCATGACATTGAACTCGCTGGCAATTGGGAGGCGCTGCGTTGGGGAATGCTGGGCTTGTTCATCAAGGGAGGAATCTGGATTAGTTTCGCGGGCACCTTTTTGGGAATGGGGCTCGGCGGAGTTCGCTATCGTCCATTGGAGATGCTGTTCCTGATGTTGTTTCTCATCGGTGCCCTCTTCTTCGGGCGTTGGCTGCTCAACTCGCCCTTTGATCCGGCGAACAAAGTCCTGCCAGCGATCTACTTTTCCGATAGTTGGTATTTCGAACCAGACAAAATCGACTTGAAGCCGAGGCCAGAGATATGGGGTGGGCTGCTCGTGGCCTTGGCTGTCTTGGTGCTTTACGTCGGAATCGTTCGACGCGACACGCTCGCCATCCGAATGGCCATCGTGGGTTTCATCGCTGGCGGACTTGGTTTCCCCGGAGGGCAGTCCGTGCAAGCATTTCACACTTGGAATTTGGAGTCCTTTACGACGGGCTCACTTTCGCACTACCCAATCTTCAAGTTCATCAACTGGTGGAACATGATGGAAACTGGCTTTGGCTTGATCTTTGGAGCGGTGATCGCGTTTGGGTTATGGCTCAATCGACGACACATTGCGATTGGCAAGTCGGCTCCCGAAGTCTGTTTGAGTCCGACGGTGGAAGTTATCCTCGTAGTGGTCCATACGATCTTGCTTATCTCCTCTGAGTTTTTGCGTTTGCCCGGAGCCGCAAATATCATCGGGCAATACACCAACTATGGAATCATCATGTGTGTGCTACCGTTGGTAGGCATCGTGGGAGGGCGATTGTGGCCCTACTTGCTGATTTTGCCGGTGGTCGTTGCGCCGATCTGCGGCAAGCAAATGCGTTCGCTGGTGTATGGCGACAACGCATTGTATTCAATTCCAAGCGGTTGGATGCTCTTTGTCATGATTCCGATGGGCGTTTGTCTGATTGTCAGTTGTTGGCTTATTTCCAAGAGTGATTCCAAACCGTCTGCACGACACTTCTCCGCGATCGCTTTGCTGGTTTGTACCTGTATGTATTTGGTGTTCAATACATACTTTTTCCAATTCGCTTGGCCGTGGAAAGAATGGACGGTCCGAACGCCGAATCAAACTTTATTTGGGCTATTTGCTGTTGGGTTGGTGGTTGCTGCCATCTCTCGCGGCATGCTGACTCGAGAGAATAGCGAGGGTGGATCGCGTTAGGGTTTTGGCGGGCATGAGCGGCGCGATTGCAATCGCAATCGTGCTCGATTCAAATTAATCGGCGTTTGAGTGAACCAAGACCGGGTTCGGTGTTGTCGGAGAGTTAGGAGCCGATCCATGTTGCAAATACCAGAAAAAGAAACTCTCGAACATATCCAGCACTTGTATGATGACAACAAGTTTGTGCAGGCGGTCCGTGCTGGCGAGGCATTTGGTCCTATTGGAAGATGGCCTGGGTTGCATGGACGACTGTTGGCTGGTCGTTTGGCCTCGCGACTTGGACGACATCGCTGGGCATTCGCTTTGCATCGTCTTGCTTGGCGGCAATTTCCAAATGAACCGGAAGCAGTCTATTTCGGTTTCCAAGCCTATACAGCCACGCATGGGGCGATTCCAACTTGGCTCAAGCTTCAGACGGCCGACTTTCCTGTGGCTGCTGCCAGTGCGGACACTCATTCGTCGTGGATTGCGTTTCGATCGCTGTTGTGTGCATCGCTACGCGACTTTGAAAACGCGGAGAAGTTGCTCGCCGAGGCGGACCGCGTTTGTCCCTTGAGCCCGTGGATTGCAACGGTTCACAGTATCTTTTGTCACATGGCCGATCGTCGACAAGAATCGATCGACTGGGCTGACCGAGCGCTTGAGATTCGACCGTGGTACCGTCCAGCGGTGGATCAACGGATTTCGCTATTCTTGGCATCTGCCGATCGCGAGAGGGCGCTCGATTTACTGAGTCAAGGATTGGAGCGAATTGAGTCGTTGGAGATGTTAGGTCTCAAGATTCGGCTTTTGATCGACATGGGCAAATACGACGATGCGTGGTCTTCGCTTCAGCAGCTCGGGGATTACGACGCCTTGGGATGCCTGCAAGGCCATGGTGAGAAATGGCTCAATCACTTGCGATGTGACTTGGCATGTCGAATTGATTCGCTTTGCGGCTTGCCTCGAAGACAAGTCCGAGAATCGAGTACGAAACTACTTTTTGGCATGCTTGCAACAGCGTCGCGAGCCAGAGGCGCTCCGACGATTGGAGATTCGCGTGGATGCCGAGGATGTGCAGCGCTCCGATCCCGCCATGACACTCTGCTGGGCATTGGAGCAGTTGCAAAGGCCCAAGGAAGCGTTGGACCGATTGGAACAAGCGTTGGGTCGCTATCCCAACGACGGTACGCTCCAATCGTACGCTGCGCTCAAAATGAGCCAGTACGGTCGATTGGAACGCGCCAACGAATTGTTAGCGATCTCACAAGGGAATTGCCCGGAAGCCATGTGGCTTCGTACGGCGGCATCCATTGCAATGGATGCAGGCCGGTTGGAGCAAGCGCGCACTATGTTGGAACGCGTGGCCGAAGTGGATCCGCTCGACATGGGGACGATGGACCGGCTGGTGCGAATCGATGAGGACTTGGATGGCCCCGAGAAAGCGTATTCGCGGATGCTATCCGGGCTCGACCGATTTCCGGACAGTTTTGCGTTGCGATGCATGGTCGTCACATGGCTTCGACAGAACATGCCCAATCGCGCGGACCATCCCTTCGAAGAGTTGCATGCGAAGTATCCCGGCGATTCCTGGGTAATGGCTGAGATGGCTCTATTGCGATTACATCAACACCACTGGCATGAGGCGGCCGAATTGGCGCGCCAGGCGATCGCTTTGGAGCCCAAGTACTCGCGGCATTGGTCCATTTTGGGAAAGTGCGAGTTGGAGTTAGGGGAATTCGAAAAAGCCAAGACATCCTTGCGCAAGTCTGTTGAATGCAACGTCGACGATACCTTCGCAATGCGTTCGTTGCTCGATTTGTATCCAGCGGGTACCCAACGTCGCGAGTTAATTGATTTCGTGTATGGTGAGCTGTGCAAGCAGACTACGTACGGCGAGGGCATTTCTGGTTTCTATGACTTGGCCATCGGTAGGATCCCTTATGACGAATTGGAGGAAAAGCTTCAGCACGCGTGTCAGCAACGTCCGGACTTGCCTCAGTCCTGGTCATGTCTAACGGACTTATTGAGTCGTCTGCACCGATTGGACGAGGCCATCGCGACGGGGCGAAAGGCAACCGACGCATTCCCGTTGCACGTTCAGGCCTGGATAGATCTTGCGATCGTCTATCGGGCTGCAGGAAAGCCTGACGATGAACTCGCTTCGTTGGAGCAGGCGCGATCGGTAAGCGGCAACGACGCAAGCGTTGCCAAACAGCTTTCTGAGTTCTATCGATCGCAAAAGCAATTCAAGGATGCGGATACCGTCCTCAAACGCGGGTTGGAATCCAATCCCCGCGACGCGGAGTTGTTGGCGTTTCGAGCCGACAATCTGTGGGATTTGGCAGAACACGATCAAGCGATCGACACCATCAGCAAGGCCATTGAAATCGTACCTCACTACGATTGGGCTTGGGACAAGCTTTCGGTCTGGAGCAAGGAGGCGCGACAAAAGGATGCATGTCAGGTGCTTGCCCATCGACTCATCGAGGCCAGGCCCAAAAATGTTCGTGGCTATTTGAGGCTTGCGGATGCGCATCGGGAGAATTTTGAATTGCAGCGGGCCATGCAAGCCATCGAGCGTGCATTGGAAATTGATCCCCGAAAAATAGATGCCCATCGCGCCAAGACTTGGATCCTTTCGACCTCGGGCCAGTTTCAGGGGGCCATCGCGGCAACATCGCCTGAGGTGTTTCGCGAATCGCCGTCGCCACCACTCCTGCTGACGCGCTCGGACTTGCACTATTCGCAAGGGGAAACCCAACAGGCCATTCAAACGTTGCAAAACGCGGTCGAACTCGATCCAGACAATTATCTCGGCTGGCGCAAGCTGATGTATTGGACCGAACGTCTAGAGGAAATACCTGCTCTCGCAAGAGGGTCAGAACCTCATGCCGCTGAATACTATGTATTGGATCCGTCGAAAGTTTCGAAGTCGAATACTCAAGAACGCTTCTTTGTGGACGGCCGTCGCTGCGTGTTTGAACAACCATCGAGCGTACGAACAAGTCATCCAGTGGACCAAGCTCTGGAAGTCGTTACCGGACCTTTCTCTGCCTGGACAACTCTATCACGGGATTGTCGCAGCGTGGCTAATGGGTCGGCCTGCCGACGCCAGACCGTGGATTGAAAGAGCGGTTGCACTCCCCGACGATGGCGATACGTATGCGATACGTTTGTGGGCCGCTGCCGATGCGATGTTGCGTGATGATGCAACCGGCGCCAGCTATTGGCTTGCTCGAGTCGAGGTGTCGAGAATCAATGTGTGGTACATTGATCTGTATCACTGGATTGCATGGTACATCTACGAGTACTCTGGCACCCAAACCCGATCGAAGAGGCGTGAGTTGCTGGTTGACTTGCGGCTCAATTTGATCCAAGGGATTCGGCTGAACAACCATCCATGTTTGCGAAAAGCGGTTCATCGCAAATTGGCGTTTCGATCGAAGTTTTGGTTGGAATGGATCCGCACGCTCGGATAGTTAGTCCTACGAATGCGTTTTCAATCCCTATTGGACCGTAGTGGATCTTGTTAAGATCCTACAGCATCGGGATCTTTAACATCGGGATCTTTCACAAGATCCACTACACCGAGTCCAGTTATTTAGCCTTGAAGACGGACACTTCTCGGCGATCGCCAGTACAAACAAGCTCGCTCCCAGGCTCCTGCGGCAGAGCCTGGGAACCAGATGCTGGCGATTAGCGAGAAGTGTCTGACGACGCATTAGTTTGGGATTGCGAGCAGCTGCCACGAGCCCAAATTGCCGACGCGATCAACGGGAGCTATGCGAATCTCGGTAGGAATGGCTTCGGCTGATCCGAACTGGATGCCATTGCGCATTAGGGAATCGTTTGCAACCTCGATGGCCAATCGCCAACCTTTCGAGGATCGCGTCCATACTGCCAGCTTAGAAACATCCGGAGAAAGGTTCGAGCGTGGAGTAGCAACCCAACCGTTCTCCTTTTTGGAAATTACAAATTGGTCGATCGCAGGAGCCTCGTTGTCCAGCCATGGACACGCCGGAATCAATGCTGGTTGCGTGTAGTTTTTGGCCAACAAACGATCCACGAGTTCTTTTCGATTTGCCACGAGCGCCTTCATGCTGAAGTGAATATGACCTAGGACGGCAGGATCGTTGGCAGCTTTGACCTGGGTCAACTGGATTTGGTTTGAAATTTCGTCAGCCGACCACGAGTTTGCGGAGTTGCTGATTCTGCTAGTGAAGAGCCCTGGCCAGATATGACGATGGGTAGGATTCCGGCCGGCCCAATAGTCGAGCAGCACGCCAAAGGCTTGCGGGGCTTGATCGATCGGCCAGTAGAGTTGCGGCGAGAAATAGTCGACCCAACCTTGTTCGAGCCACAATTCTGCGTCCGCGTACAATTTGTCGTATTGACTAAAACCCGAAATGCCTATCGGTCGTGTCGATGGCTTGCCAATTCCAAAGGGGCTGATTCCAAACTTCACATGGTGCTTTTCACGTTTGATACCCTCATAGAGTCGTCGTATCAAATCGTTGACATTGCGGCGACGCCAGTCATCTCGAGTTAGCTTGGGGGTGGAATCCGATGATAGATACGCTTGCCACGCGGGTTCATCGGGGAACGGAATTTCAACTGCGGGAACGGCGCCCGGTTGATTGACTGGATAGGGGTAGAAATAGTCGTCGAAATGTATTCCATCCACATCGTATCGTTTGACCACATCTAAGATGACTTGGTAAGTATGATCCGACGCGGCAGATTCGGCCGGATCCATCCACAAATAGCCGTCGTACTCTTTGACCGCGCGCGGGATGGTGTTGGAGACGTGATTCGGAGCATTGGGAGACTTGGCTTGTTTATGTTTTGCGCGATAGGGATTGAACCATGCGTGCAGTTCTATCCCGCGCTTGTGCGACTCTTCGATCCAGACGTCGAGCGGATCGTAGAACGGTGTTGGGGGGCGGCCTTGTTGTCCCGTCAGAAATTCTGACCAATGGTTGTCAAGATGCCATCTGCCGGAACGCAATGTTTCAGCGGCTCGGAGATAAGCTGCTACTTGGGGAACATGTCCAGTTTAGCGATTTGCGTGAGTATTGTTCACGAGACTTCGGCATAAACGCTGTCGCCGACCAAAACGCTTTGTCAAACTCTTGGGTCGCAGGATAGTTGCAATCGACAAAAAGGAAGCTCCGATCTACGATGTTCCCTTCAATTTCAATTGAATTACGCTTTCCAGGTCGCTTTTATCCTATTCATGCTTGACGACGTCCTTGATCGGCTCATGGCGGAGCTACACCGCCGCGCTGCTGAAATGCCTAGCGGCTCGTATACCACGAAATTGTTGCAAGGTGGAATTCCCGCTATCGGCAAGAAAATCCGAGAAGAGGCCGAGGAGGTCATCGAGGCGGCGGGCGAACCTGACGAGGCTGGACTCCATCATACCGTCCGAGAAGCGGCGGACGTGATTTACCACCTTTGGGTTCTGCTGGCGAGTCGTGGAATCACGGTGAACGACATTAGGAAAGAGCTGGAACGCCGTGAAGGAGTTTCCGGATTGGATGAAAAGCGGCAAAGAGGTCAGGAGCCAGCCACATGAGTGCGGTAGTTGAAAATCTAAGAATTGGGATTCCAAGCAAGGGTCGGCTCAGCGAATTAGCTACCGAACTATTGTTGCAAGCGGGGCTCAGCTTCCGACGACAGGACCGATCCTTGTTTGCAAGAGTGAGCGGGATACCTGCCGACATCACGTTCTTGCGCACAGACGACATCCCAACGCTATGCGCCGAAGGGGCCATCGACATTGGAATCACTGGCAGCGATTTGGTGGAGGAAGCCCAGGCCGACGTCACGGTTCGAATGAAGCTAGGTGTAGGTCGTTGCAGGCTTGCCATCTGCGTTCCGACTCACTCAGAGATTCGGGAGCCGGGGCATCTACGGGGCAAACGTGTTGCGACGAGCTTTCCAAGTACGACAGAACGCTTCCTTGCGAAGCATGATGCTCCGGTCCACTTGGTCAAGCTGAATGGTTCCGTGGAAGTGATGATTTCACTCGGCGTCGCCGATGCGATCGTAGATCTGGTAGAGACCGGAAGCACGTTGGCTGCAAACCAACTGCGCATTTTGACCGAGATCGGGCAGTACGAGACCGTGTTGATTCAAAGTCCTAACTGTCGCGACGTGGTCACGGCCGATCGCATTGTGCGGAGGCTCCAAGGGGTAGTCATTGCTAGAGACTATTCGTTGCTGGAGTACAACATCCCGCGAGACAAACTTGCGGCGGCGGAAGCCATCACTCCAGGGTTCACGTCTCCGACGATCACCAGCCTTGAAGACGCGCGGTGGTGTGCGGTCCGTGCTATGGTCAAACGCAACGAGGTGATTCCTATCATGGAAAAGCTTGAGGCCCTCGGAGCCCTCGCCATTCTGGAAACCTCCATCAGCAATTGCCGACTTTAGTTCCATCGATCCATTAAGCGTCGCGACCCATGCAAGTTCTCAATATCATTCGCTCTCGATTCGCAAGCGTTTTATCGACTTGGATCGACGATCCTGCCGCATTGAACATGGCTTTGGATCGCATCGTACCGTCGCGTGAAAGCCATTTGGCTGACTATCAAGCGAACGTGGCTATGCCATTACAAAAGAAACTCGGCAAGCCGCCTCTTGCGATCGCAGAAGAGTTGGTCGCTCGCGTCGATCTATCCGACCTATGTTCGTCGGTTTCGATCGCTGGGCAGGGATATGTCAACTTACGGTTGGATCCAGTTTGGATCAGTAAGTGTTTGACGAGTGCATTGGCGGATCCGGAGCGGCTTGGAATTGCTCAAGCCACCGAGCCAAAGACTTACGTCATAGATTACTCGTCCCCGAACGTAGCCAAGCCCATGCATGTTGGCCATATTCGGTCGACCGTGATTGGGGACGCGATCGCAAAGATACTGCGGTTTCAAGGACACCACGTCATATCGGACAATCATCTCGGGGACTGGGGAACTCAGTTCGGGATGATCATCTATGGTTACAAGCACTTTCGCGACGATGCCGCATTTGCCGAAGCGCCCGTCGCTGAATTGGGTCGACTCTATCGTTTGGTGCAGCAAGTCATTGGGTACCAAGCCGCCGTCGAGGGATTGCCCAAGCTGCAACTCGTCGTTGCAAAAGCCGAGGAGAAGGCCAAGCTGACTCAGCAGAAATCGGAAGAGTCGCCTAAAGACAAGAAGCTCAGCAAAGAAGCCGCTAGCGCGGCCAATCAACTCAATGAAGCAAGGGAAGAATTCACCAAAGCGATCCAAACCATTGAGGAGGCACAGAATGACACGGAACTCGTCGAACGGTCCATGAACCATCCGAGCTTGAATCAACGAGTTCTCAAGGAAACGTCCAAGCTACACCAAGGTGATGCAGAAAATTTGAAGCTTTGGGAAGATTTCTTGCCGAACTGCAAGGCGGAGATTCATAGCGTCTATCGACGACTCGGTGTCCAGTTTGATCACGAGTACGGCGAAAGCTATTATCACGACATGCTGCCCATGGTTGTCGAGGACCTGTTAGCCCGTTCTTTGGCAGTCCAGAGCGATGGAGCGATCTGTGTTTTCTTGGACGGATACGAAGCTCCAATGATCGTGCAAAAACAAGACGGTGCATATCTCTACGCGACAACCGACATCGCAACGGCTATGTTTCGGGAACGAGAGTTCGCGCCCGACGTTTGCCTTTATGTCGTGGATCATCGGCAAGGTGAACATTTCCAAAAGCTCTTTGATGTCTTGCGAAAAATTGGAATTACACAAACCGACTTAAGGCACATTGCGTTTGGGACGGTACTTGGAAAGGATGGGAAACCCTTCAAGACGCGATCGGGGACAGTGGTAGGTTTAGAATCGCTGCTAGACGAAGCCGTCGAGCGTGCGTGGCAAGTTGTTTGCGACCCAAGTCGGACGAGTGGATTTAGCGAACTTGAAAAGCGATCGATAGCCGAAAGAGTCGGACTGGGAGCGATCAAATATGCAGACTTATGCCACAATCGCACGAGCAACTATGTCTTCGATATGGACAAGATGGTTCAGTTGGATGGCAATACATCTGCCTATATTCAGTATTCGTACGCGCGGACCCGAAGCATCCTGGGCAAGGCGAAAGCCGAGGGATTTTCAGACGAACAAATCGCGACTTCGGAGATGGAGCTAGCGGCTGCACCCGAGTTGACGTTGGCGCTCCAATTGCTCCGATTTGACGACACGCTTTCGCAATCGATGAACGACTACATGCCCAATTTGGTCACGGAGTATCTTTATGAAACGGCCAAATTGTTCAGCAGCTTTTATGAGCAATGCCCCGTGTTGAAAGCCGAAAAACCGGAAACGGCCCTGTCTCGATTGCGTCTAACCGATTTAACCGGACTAACCCTCAGGAAAGGTCTGGAGTTGTTGGGCATCGAATCCATCGAGAGGATGTAGAACGGCTAGAATTAGAGGATGTCGAACTCCACTGAGCCTACCCCGCCGATGCAATACTATGGACCGACCGATGCGTTCGGATTCGGTCAATTGAGGGAGATCTGGATTAAGCGGGAGCTATTGTATAGTTTCTTCCTGCGTGATCTGCTCATTCGGTATCGGCAGGTCGTCATCGGCGTCATCTGGGTGCTGCTCCAGCCGCTCATGGGGATGCTCATCTTCATGGGATTGTTTGTTGTCTTGGGGACCAACCCGTCAGGTTCCCAGGTCGCGGTGGCTCCCATCGTTTTGACCGGTATGTTGTGTTGGCAGTTGGTGGCCAACAGTTTTCGGGACGCCACCGGTTCCTTGGTCAATTATCGACACGTTGTTACCAAAATTTACTTCCCGAGGTTGCTATTGCCACTTTCGAGCTTGATGTGCGCAACGCTTGATTTTGTCATTGGTTCGTTGTTGCTCCTGCCGATCAGTTGGTTGAACGGAACGCACATTGTTTGGAGTACGGCTTGGCTCGCGATACCGATAGCGGCTTGGTTGATCATTTTTTGCGCTGGGTGTATTGCGTGGTTATCGGCGTTGAATGCGCACTATCGGGATGTCGGCTATGCACTTCCGTTTGTGCTCCAAATTGGGATGTTTGTTTCGCCGGTTGTCTACGATATCGAGCGAGTTCAAGGCACGTTGACTGCGAGGTGGAGTTGGTTGTATGAGGCGAATCCTGTCGCGTGTTGTATAGGACTATTCCGTTGGGCCATCCTGGGAACCCCCATGCCAACAATCATGGGAATGTTTTGTGCTGCGGTCCTGACAGCAGTCCTGTTTTTGAGTGGGCTTGCATGGTTTCAACGCGCCGACCAACAGCTTGCGGATAGGATCTGACGATGGCCATCGAATCGATCCATGTGGACAACGTTAGCAAAAAATTCCGGCTGGGTTCGTCAGGCGAGTATGGACGCTTGACCGAGGTCATTGCGAGCAAAGCCAAGAATTGGTTTCGACGAGCGATCAACCAACGAGCCATCTCGCGGCCGCAGTCCCATTCGAGCCAGCTTGAGGATGGTTGGTTCTGGGCGCTTCGAGACATTCAGATTTCGATCCCAGCAGGAGACATTGTTGGAATCGTAGGACGCAATGGTGCAGGCAAGAGCACGCTCTTGAAGATACTGTCAAGGATTGTGACACCGACGCTAGGAAGGGTCGGTGTTCGAGGCAGAGTCGGGAGTTTGTTGGAGGTGGGGACAGGCTTTCATCCCGAGTTAACAGGGCGTGAGAATGTGTTTCTCAATGGAGCCATCTTGGGCATGCCTCGCTCGGAGATCAAACGCAGGTTTGACGAAATCGTTTCGTTTGCAGAGATTGAGACGTTTCTGGATACACCTGTCAAACGCTATTCGAGTGGCATGGCGGTACGATTGGCTTTTGCGGTCGCCGCACACTTGGAACCTGATGTGCTCATCATCGACGAGGTTCTCAGCGTTGGCGACCAAGCGTTTCAACGCAAGTGTTTGGGCAAGGCCAGTCAGTTGGGAGACCAGGGGCGAACGATCCTCATCGTTTCGCACAATTTGGCCGCAGTCGCGAATCTGTGTCGGCGAGCGATTCTGATAGAACAAGGCGCTCTGGTTGCGGACGGGGCTCCTGAGTACATCATCGATCGCTATTTGGCGGACTCCAGTTCCACCTCGGGTGTGCGTGTATGGGAGGACGACTCGACGGCTCCGAAAAGCGATGCCGTACGACTTATGTCGGTTTCCGTTCGCGGTGGCATGCAATCGAAACCAGCAGGTGAAATCGATATCGATCAGGAAATATTGATCGCTATCGAATATCGCGTGTCGGTCCCCAACACGGTTTTGGCCGTGCAAATTCAGTTAAAGGATGAGACCGGTGCGTACGTTTTGTGGAGTGCGAATGCTCCGTCGATGAACGGCACTCCGGACCCATGGTATGGGAAACCGCACACGTGTGGAGTGTATCGCACCGAGTGTCGCATTCCTCCCAATTTTTTAAACGACACTCGCTACTTCGTTAGCATTTTATTGGGCCCCGAGGTGGGAGTCTCTTGGCTCAAACAGGACGCTGCGCTTTCGTTTTTGGTACATGATACGGGCGCGATGCGTCGAGAGTACACAGGCTCGTGGATCGGTCCGGTGGTTCGCCCCAAGCTAGATTGGGAAACGCATCCCGTCGAGTGACTTCCAAGATCGAATGCGATGGTGGTTTCGCAAGTTCGATCAAAGCGCGATGACGAACCGCTACATGCGAGCAGAATTGCGATCGCTCATACCGCTGTGACGGTCCAGGATTTCGGCGATTTGGGTGTGTCCACGTCGCAACGCCCAGGCGATGGGTGTCGCCCATATCGGGTCGTCCGGCAACTTTGGTTTGGCTCCTTTTTCGAGTAGGAATCCCACCATGGATTCTTGTCCGAACTTGGCGGCCCAGCCGAGAGGAGTTGAGCAGATATCTTCATCGCGAGCATGAACGTCCGCACCGTGTTCGAGGAACATGGCAGCCCTTTCAAGATCACCTGTGCGGGCGAATTGATGGAGTGGAGTTACGTTGAGCCAGTCGCGTGCATTGGGGTTCATCCCGTGTTGAAAGAGCAGTTCGTTGATCGCACGATTTTTGCTGGCAACCGACCAAGCTGGAAAGGAAATTCGCGAGGGGAGGTCCGATTGGTATCGTAACATTAACCGAACGAAGTCTTCGTGATTTTCGCCTGCAGCATTGACTAGCCCGTCTACGTCATCAGCGAGCTTTGGGTTTGCCGCAAATACGGCAGCCGCCGTCTGCAGGTCGTTATGGTACGCCAAGAGATGTACGCCCCGCGAAGCGCCATAGGAACAAAGCAAGTCTCTCATTTTGGAGTCGCCGTTGGATAGCACTCGGCTGAGGGTGTCAGCTGAGCTCTCGACTTCGACATTGGGATAGGCTCCGTGTTCGAGCAACAACTTGGCGATTTCGAAATGTCCGTTGGCGGCGGCTGAATACAAAGCGTGCCCGCGCGGCGCAATACCTTCTTCGGGCAGATTCGGATCGGCTCCGCGATCCAACAGGAGCTGAACGATTTCAAGGTGTCCGGCAGCTGCTGCGTTTCGAATCGCAGTCCCCGAACATGGGTAATACGTGACATAATCGGAGGCGCGATTTACAAGCTTCGGATCGAGATCGAGCAGTTCTCGGACCGTTGCAATGTCACCAATATGCGAGGCTGTACATAGATCGCAATAGGCGCCTCTTTCGCGCAAGTGATCGATGACATCGCGAGGGGAAGTTGGATGTTCGCTCGATACGTCGCGCCAACCACGGTGATGGTAGTCGCCACCTGAGAGTTGGATGGGTCTCGCGCCGTCGGGGCGTTTGCTTTCGATGTCGGCACCGCGTTCCAAGAGCAAGTCGATCATGTCGAGTTGTCGGGTCAACGCGGCCCAGTGAATCGGTTGATTGCCCCGCGAATCCCCGACATGAAGGAGGGTGGGAGACTCATCGAGGAATCGGCAAACCGCGCGCGCATCGTGCTGACGAATGGCCTGAGCGAGTCTTTCCCCCTTCGCCGAAACCCCATAGTTCGCATGGAGCTTGGCCTCAAGGAGTCCCTGCATTTCCGAGTAACCGCGATCGCGAGCGATATCCATGAGCGAGTCATTGACAGCGAGGCCCGTCGGATCCGGATCGAGATCCAAAAGATACTCCGCAACGGCCAATCGATTCTCTCGAACCGCAAAGTAAATGGGTTTTCGATAGTGGAAATGGCAGCGTGCCAGGGAGGGGTCAGCCTGGACAAGTCGCTGCACTTTATCGAGATTTCCCTCGATGCAAGCGAGAAAGAGAGTCCAGACGTCAGTGCCATTGCCAGTGGACCATACCAAGGGAGCGTCTTTCTTAAGTTCATCAGGTTGATTCATGCTGGTTCATTCTCCAATCTTGGCGATGTCTGCTACAATGGCACACTCGGCGGTAATGATGTATTTCAGATGATCATAAGTTTATATGTTGGCGGAGAGAAGAATGAAGATTGGGGTTCCCAAGGAAACATTTCCTGGCGAGCGGAGAGTTGCGATTTCGCCAGCAAGTCTTGCAACATTGATGAAGTCTGGAATGGAGGTCCTGGTTGAGTCTGGTGCAGGCGTCCAAGCCGGCTATCCCGACTCAGCTTATCGAGACAAGGGGGCGACGATTGCTTCGGATCGTCGATCTGTCTTTGGAGCCGACATAATTGCGCAGGTTCGAGCTGCAGGAGAGAATCCAATCCAAGGTCGTGAAGATCTGCATTGGATGCGCCCCGGCCAATGGATAGTGGCCAGTTGCGATGCGCTCAGCAGTCAGGAGTCGGTAGAAGCCATTGCCAAGACCGGAGCCACGCTTTTTGCAATGGAGTTGATCCCTCGCATCACGCGCGCTCAAAGTATGGACATCCTATCGTCCCAAGCCACGGTGGCAGGATACCGTGCGGTATTACTGTCCGCGATGGAATTGCACAAGTTGTTTCCGATGATGATGACTGCTGCGGGAACACTTTCGGCCACGAAGATTTTCGTTCTCGGAGCCGGAGTCGCTGGACTTCAAGCCATTGCAACCGCTAAGAAGATGGGTGGTATTGTTTACGGATACGACTTGCGACCAGCGTGCCGCGAGCAGGTCGAGAGTCTTGGTGGCAAATTCGTTGAACTGCAAATTGCTAACGCAAACTCAGAAGACAAGGGTGGATACGCTAAGGCAATGGATGAAGAATTCTATCGCCAACAACGCATCGAGTTGGCCAAGACGGTGGCCCAATGCGACGTCGTTATCACCACGGCAGCCATCCCAGGTCGAAAGTCGCCGCTGTTGGTAACGGCCGATGCGGTCCGCGCGATGCAGCCCGGATCGGTAATCGTGGATTTGGCAGCACAACGCGGGGGCAATTGCGAACTGACCAAGGCGGATCATCGGGTCATCGATTCCGGAGTCACGATCTTGGGTCCAACGAATATTGTTTCCGAGGCCGCATTTCACGCCAGTTTAATGTTTGGCAATAACATCACCAAGTTTTTGCAAAACATGGTTAAGGCAGGGCAAGCGTCGATCAACATGGAAGATGAAATCGTGCGAGAAACGATGGTGACACGCGATGGGCGCGTCGTTCACGCTAAACTACAGAACTTTCATCAGGCTGCTTGATCCGCTTCGTTGTCCTCATCTCCATTTCATATATATGACTCGTCAATTCAAGATTGCAGTTATTTTCGCTTGGCCTTGCACCTTGGCAAGTCTTTTTTTTTCAATCCTAACTTGCGTATGCGCGCAAGATGAGTCTCGCAAAACGAATCTACCTGCTGGCGACAAGCAGCCCGGCGTCGACGAGCGCGCGGCGCTAGCGACGCTTTCCAAAATGGACGCGATGGCAATTTGGATCGCGCAATACCAAGCGGACCAGAAAACGTTGAATCAGCGCTTTCGCGTTCCGCTTGATTCCGTTGGCTTGGACTTTCGATCCAAATTGCTGGACGGTTGGAATGAAAAAATCGACAAACTTGAGTTCTCGAAACTGGATCCAGACAACCAAATCGATTGGTTATTATTGAAATCGGAGGTCCAACACGATCGCAATTTGTTGGATCGAAGGTCCGAGCGAAACAACGCTGCCAAACCATTGATTCCCTACATTTCATTGTTGTTGAAGTATTGCGAGTCCAAGGAGCACGGAGTACCGCTTCCTGCCGAGGAAGCAGCTGGAATCTTGGATGAAATCGCATCGCAGGCAGATGCGAATACAGCGAAATTAAAACAGGGCAATAAAGATTCGAGCGTCAAAGAGCCCGGTAATCGGGACGCTCTCAAGAATGCAGCACCGCCGAATGCAGCACCGCCGAATGCAGCACCGCCGAATGCAGCTGCGCCGAGTGTCAACTCAACCGAGGATGCTCCGACGACCGCCATTCATGCTGCCTCGCTTCTAGAGCAACTCGCACGTTACATGCAAGAGACTCATCGCTATCACGAAGGCTATGATCCAAAATACACTTGGTGGGCCTCGAAGCCATTCGAATCGGCCAAACAAGCGGTTGCAAATCATCGCAAGGCCATTCGCGAAAAACTTGCCGGGCTTGATGACAACGACAATGACAAAATCGTGGGGGTTCCGATCGGAGATGAGGCTTTGACCAAGGAACTAAAGCATGCTTGGATTCCCTATACCGCTCAGGAGTTGATCAGCATTGGCGAACGCGAGTTGCAATGGTGTGATGACCGTTTTAAAGAGGCCGCCAACGAAATGAAACTTGGCGGCGATTGGCGAAAGGCTTTGAACGCAGTCAAGTCGTTGCATGTCGAGCCGGGAGATCAACCAAAATTGATTCGAGAACTGGCTTGGGAAGCCGTCCGTTTCTTGGAGGGGCACGACTTGATTACCATTCCCGAGATGGCAAAGCAAGGTTGGCGAGTGGAAATGATGAGCCCCGAAGCGCAGAGGGTGAACCCCTATTTTCTTGGGGGGGATAATATCATTGTTTCGTTTCCTACGAATACGATGACGCACAGCGAGAAGCTGATGAGTCTCAAGAGCAACAACATTCATTTCTGTCGAGCAACGGTCCATCATGAATTAATTCCGGGGCACCATCTTCAGTACTATTCGCTTGCCCGCTATCGACCCTATCGCGAGATTTTTAGTTCGCCATTTTGGATGGAGGGATGGGCGCTCTATTGGGAAATGTTGCTATGGGACATGGGCTTTGCACCGACGCCTGAGGATAAGGTCGGTATGTTGTTTTGGCGACGACATCGCGCCGCCAGAATTATTTTTTCGCTAAATTACCAGACTCGTAAGTGGTCAGCGGAAGACTGCGTTAGGTATCTTATCGACCGTGTTGGCCATGAACCGAGCGCGGCGGCGGCGGAGGTGCGACGGTCGATTATGGGAGGATACGGACCGCTGTACCAGGCTGGGTATATGCTCGGTGGACTACAGCTGCGGTCTCTCCACAAAGAGTTGGTTCAGTCTGGGAAAATGACGAACAAGCAGTTTCACGACGCCGTCCTTAGCGAAAACTACATTCCATTTGAACTTCTACGGGCTAAGCTATTGTCTTTGCCGCTCACCCGAAATCAGGTGTCGACTTGGCGGTTCTACGATCAGCCGTAGATACGACACTACTCGAAAACCGGAATCGTTCTGTTGACTATCGCATCCGACTCCAACCCCATTGAGAACACACTCAATCAAACTGTCGGCGAACAAATGCGGGCAGAGGAGCTGAGCCTGCGCGCGACCGTACCACCAGCCCAGGTACCCGGCTATCGACTGGATCGATTGTTGGGCCAAGGTGCCTTTGGGCAGGTTTGGGTTGGCAACAATCTCAACACGGGACGAACGGTCGCAATCAAATTCTATTTGCATCGATCCGGCGTGAACTGGTCCCTCTTGACGAGGGAAGTCAAGAACTTGGTGAGCATGTCCGGCAATCGCTTCATCGTTCAGGTGCTGGAGGTCGGGTGGGATGCCGAGCCTCCGTACTACGTGATGGAGTTCTTAGAGAATGGGTCGCTCGACGACTTGATTCGCACGCGAGGGGCCATGCTTCCCGCCAAGGCGGTCGATCTCTTTTCCGATATCGCGTCTGGGCTCAATCACTCGCATGGCAAAGGTGTTTTGCATTGCGATCTCAAGCCAGCCAACGTCTTGCTGGACCAGGATATGCAGCCACGGTTGGCCGACTTCGGGCAAAGCCGCTTGTCGACCGAGCAGACCCCTTCGCTCGGCACGCTATTCTATATGGCGCCCGAACAAGCCGATTTGAATGCCGTTCCCGACGCGCGTTGGGACGTCTATGCGCTGGGTGCAATCATGTATTGTATGGTGGTCGGTAGCCCACCCTACAAGACACCGGACACGGTCACCACACTCGATACGGCAGCCAGTTTGCCAGAACGTCTCAAGAGATATCGCGATACGATTTTTAAGAGTCATTTTCCGCGTGCGCATCATCGTGTTCGCGGAATGGACCGCTGGATGATCGCCATCGTGGATCGATGTATTGCCAAGAAACCGGAAGATCGATTTGCAAACGTCCAGCAAGTGCTCGCAGCGTTGGAACGACGACAGATGGTGAGGTTAAGGCGTCCATTGATGCTTCTCGGAATTGTAGGACCACTGTTGCTCATGGCTATTATGGGACTCTTTAGTAGAAATGGCATCAAGTTGGCCGAACACGAATTGTCAGACCAGCTTCACGAGAAAGTACTCAAGAGCAACCTCTTCGCCGCAAAACTTGCTGCCGGTACGCTTGAGTTGGAGATGGCCACGCTCTTCCGACTCATTGAGGATGAAACGCGACGCGATGAATTCGGAACGAAGTTCTTGAATTGTATTGACGAAGCTAGCAGCGAGGTCTTGGAACGACTTGCCACCGAGCGGACGCCTCCTCAAGCTGATCAAGAAAAACTGTTGTCGCTTAGTTCACGCAATGAACTGGAGAAGTATTTAGTCGAGCGGTTTACTGAGATTACAAAACAAACGGGAGGAGCAAAACGACCTGCCCACTTTGCAAGTATGTTCGTGACCGATCGATGGGGTACCATGCTGGCAGCCGCTTTTTCCAGTGACCAGTCTGAGAAGAGGATCGGTGTCAATTTTGCGTATCGCAGTTACTTCTCCGGCCAAACACAGGACCTGGACGAACAGACTCCACGGCAAAACATACCGCGCACAGATTTTTCCCATGTGAGCGTTCCATTTCTGTCGACGTCTACGAACCGATGGAAAATTGCGGTATCAACCCCCATCTCGATCGAACGCGATATCAACCCAAAAAAGGACCCGCCCGACGAGCGCCCCGCGCAGGAGGAAGGGCTTATGGTCCTTACGATCAATTTGGGAGATTTCGAACTGCTCTCCGAAGAAAGCCAGCGTGCGTCGATTACAGATCCGGACAGCGAACATGTCAATGGACAAGATCGCTTTGCGGTATTAGTTCTCGGGCATGGGGGAGCCAGCCAGGAGCTGGGGACGCGCGAAGGGACCATACTTCAGCATCCGGTCTTCAATCAGAGCATGGCGTTTAATAATTCCAAGAGCGACCCAGCCGTTCAATTTCAAATCGAAGAATCGATCCTAAAGAAGCTAAAAAAGGAGGGGACGTTTGAATATGTCGACCCTGTATCAAAAGACTCACGAGGAACTGCATTTGCTGGCAAATGGATTGCAGCAATGGTTCGAGTGGATATCTCTCGCAGGGTCTCCGATTCTCATGAGCGCAAGCAATCGACCAACCTATGGGTCCTAGTTCAAGAACGAGCGGATGCAATAACAAGTCCCGTCAAAGCGATGGGAGCAAAACTATTTAACCAAGGGATCATTGCCCTGATTTCTCTGATTGCTGTCATCAGTTTGCTTTGGATAGTGGTCCTTTGGGTCATGAGACTGCCGGATGGTCTGGCTGCCGTGGGTCGTTCGCGAACGGGTGGCGGAACCGAACTGACCGGTTCTGCAAACGAAGTTACCCTCGATGCCGAACGCTAGTTAAAAAAATTCCATTGGTAACAAAAGAATTTATTTTTCTGGCCTCGAAATTCTCTATTGCGGTTAACCGCAAAAGCTTGTGTGGACTTAGATTCGCCCATATGTCACTTTTTGGTTAAACTTTCTACCTACAAATTAAACAGAGAAATTGGCGGATCATGCAGGTCTGTTTAACCGTCAAAATACGTACTGTTTTTCGAAATATTTTAGCGTGATAGACTCGCAAAATCACCGTTCCTGGCGATGATAGTGGCTGAATGCGTAGCGAGCATCCACCTCATCACGGAGTTCGCACCCCACAGCGGACCTTCGGCAGAGGTCTCATGATTTGCAACAGGAACAATTATGTCGAAGTCAAACGGAAACTTGATTAGTGGATCGAGGAGGAATTCTACTCCATCCCCTTTACTGCTCTCGCCAAGAGATATGGAATTGGCGATTCTCAAAGAGCGCATTCGTTGCGACCGTCACGACCAATACTTTTCACTCGTCGTGTTACAAATCAATAGATCCATGGACTTGAGTGTACTTAAGCAATCGCGAATACTCGCGAAGCTTATGCACCGTCGATTGCGAGTGACTGACGAAAAGGGGTTGTTGCTCAAAGGAGGAATCGGTGTGCTGTTGCCGATGACGGATTTGCACGGAGCCAACATCGTTCGCAAGTGGATCCTTGATGAATCAAATCGATATGGACTTTCGGTGGAGGCGGATGTCTTTCCCTATTCCGGTCGAAACGAATTTACCCGGAATAACGAAGACCAAGATTCACCGAGCGATACGGATTCTGACGGGTTGAGCGAGGACAACGATTCCGGACAGCTTCTGATTGACAGAACGAACGTTGTTGCACTCGAAAAACTTGCAAAGCCTGTCCGAGCCGATGATGTTTCCCAAGTTCGAATAGGAAACGCGGACGCGACCAGCACAACGTGTAACATCGTATCGAAGCACTTTTGCCCGAGCTATCCGATTTGGAAACGATGTTCGGACGTTACGGGTGCATTGGCAGGACTAACCATTGCTGCTCCTGTCATCATTATCGCTGGAGTCTGCATCAAATTGAGTTCCAAAGGTCCGATCTTTTTCCGTCAGATGCGCACGGGCCAACATGGACGAGCTTTCCCGATGTACAAACTTCGAACCATGGTGGTCGACGCCGAAGAGCGCAAGGCAAAACTTCAAGAACTCAACGAACGCGATGGGCCTGCGTTCAAGATCACGAATGATCCTCGCGTGACGATGGTCGGCAAGTTTCTTCGCAAAACTGGGTTGGACGAGTTGCCGCAACTTTGGAATGTGCTGGTAGGGCACATGGCTTTGGTGGGCCCCCGACCACTTCCATGCAGTGAAGACGCCAAGTGTGAAAACTGGCAACGTCGTCGCTTGGATACCAAACCAGGTCTAACTTGCATTTGGCAGATCTCAAAGAGCCGCAAGGTCTCCTTCGATGAATGGATGAGGATGGATTTGCGTTACGCCAAGAAGCGTTCTATCCCGTCGGACATTGGATTGCTTTGCAAGACGGTCATGGCGGTTGTGCGTGGCCGCGTAGGGCATTAAACAAATCGTCAAATCGTTTGTCTTCTTCAAGGCGATGGATATAGTTAAGGTTTTGATGCTCTAACTCTGTCCCGAGAATCCAATGCTCCGCGAACGAATCGTACTTGCCATGAGTGGTGGCGTGGACTCGAGCGTTGCGGCACACTTGCTCGTACAGCAAGGATTTGATGTCGTTGGCGTCTTTATGCGACATGGCGAGAAGTCCTCGGCCGCATGCGAACTGGATTCGGGCAAACCGAATCCACTACTTCCAATTCTTCAAGGGCGTTTGGACCACAAGCAAGGCTGTTGCAGCGCCAGCGATGCCGCAGACGCGCGTCGCGTCGCGGACAAACTCAATATCCCCTTTTACGCGCTAGACCTCGAATCGGATTTTAAACGGATCATCGATTATTTCGTCGATGAATACCATCAAGGCCGTACGCCGAATCCGTGTGTTCAATGCAACAACTGGCTCAAATTCGGACGGCTGTTTGACTACGCCGATGCGGTAGGTGCAAAAAAAGTTGCGACGGGGCATTATGCGAGGATCGTGGAATCGCCCAACACAAGCGATCCATTCGAGTTGCATCGTGGGCTGGATGACGACAAAGATCAGGCCTACGTCTTAACAGGTATCCATCGTTCGCTCCTGGCTCGGATGATGCTGCCCGTTGGAGGATAGCGCAAATCTGAGATCCGACAAATTGCATCAAAAATCGGGCTTAAGGTGGCCGACAAAAAAGACAGCCAGGAAATCTGTTTTGTCACCTCGGGTGCACACGCCCAATTTGTGCGGGACAAGAAACCGATTTCCACGGCGGGCGAAATCGTCACGTCCGATGGCAACGTGGTCGGCAAACATGATGGAATCGAAGGATTTACGATTGGGCAACGCAAGGGTCTGCGAGTCGCGATGGGATCACCCTATTTTGTCACATCCATCGACCCGCTCAAATTTCGCGTCACCATCGGCCCGCCGTCAGAACTTGGGCGGAATTGGCTGCAAGCGAAAGACTCCAATTGGTTGACTGACTTTCCGTTCGAAACGCCCGTGGAAGCAGAGGTTCAGATTCGCTACAACTCGGCTCCCAGCGCCGCATGGGTGCGTCGATCGCACGATGGCAGCTTCCGCGTTGACTTTTCGGAACCAAGTTACGGAGTTTCTCCTGGGCAACTTGCCGCCATTTTCACGGGAAAACGCGCGATTGGATGCGGATGGATCGACAAAACAGGCTGAACCCGGTTGATCAGCAACGTCCATTCAGTCCACAATAGGGCCTGCAGCAAGAACGACTGCACCCATCCTCGACCAAGCCGCCAGGCCAAACGCGACCAGCCGTGACATCTATGTTATTCTTTTTTGCTCAACAAAACTTCGATCCTCGCTCACTAATCATGTTAGGGCTGCTCGTCGTGGCACTCCTGATGGGAATGTTCTGCTTGGTCGTTTTTTGGAACTTCGGCAGCTTGTGGCTGCAAGCCAAAACGAGCGGTGCTGACGTGACGATGTTCAGTCTCGTCGGAATGTATTTGCGACAAGTGCGATCGCAGGTCATCGTCAATGCCAAGATCATGGCCGCACAAGCGGGCCTCAATATCAGTCGCAAAGGTGGCATCAGCACGCAGCACCTCGAGGCTCACTACCTGGCGGAAGGCAATGTGATGAACGTCATCAACGCCATCATCGCGGCGCATCGAGCGGGCATCGACCTGGATTTCGATCGGGCGGCCGCCATCGACTTGGCCGGTCGCGATGTCTTGGACGCTGTTAGAACTTCGGTGCATCCACGAGTTATCGATTGCCCTGATCCCAAACACAGCGGAAACGGATTTCTATCCGCCATTGCAAAGAACGGCATCGAGTTGAGAGTCAAGGCGAGGGTGACCGTACGTACCAATCTTGAACAGCTGATTGGGGGTGCGACCGAGGAGACCGTGATCGCGCGTGTTGGTGAAAGCATCATCAGCTCCATCGGTTCGTCCGAAACGCACTTGACCGTACTCGAGAACCCAAACTTGATCTCACGCACCGTGCTCAAACGGGGACTCGACAATCAGACAGCGTTTACCATTGTTTCGATTGACATCGCGCATATCGAGGTTGGACAGAACATCGGAGCCCGACTCAGGGCAGACCAAGCAGAGGCCGATGTGCGAATGGCGCGTGCTCAAGCAGAACAACGACGCGCCGAAGCGATCGCATCGGAGCAAGTGATGAAGGCAAAAGTGGCCGAGAATCGCGCCAACCTCGTTCTGGCAGAGGCCGACGTCCCCAAGGCAATGGCTAAGGCATTTGTTGCTGGCAATTTCCAAATCCCCTCAGGTAGCTAGCCTCGGGTTCCTCTGACATTAGACGATCGGCAAGCAGGTACCTAGCTTTACAGTTTCAAGGGTGCGCTCGGACCGATGCGGTCTACGATGACAGTATCGCCTGACCAATGTCGAGCATCTCTTGGCAGTCCAGGAATCGCTGATTCGATTGAAACAACGACGCAATCGAAGCCTTATGAATTTTCATCTTAAGGCCTCCGACGCCGATGGCACCGTAATCAAATCGAGTTCCTCGTCGCGTCCCTTTGTCCATGAGTTCGATGCCTTGGATGCCGGCGGGTGGAACCGCGTTAAGATCGATGGCGACCTGCAACGACGTTGCAGCCGCGAGTTGCTCGGCCCGTAGAAGCTGTGCTCCGGCTGCTCCACAACCGAAGACCATGCTGCATGTGGACAATGCCTCTTGAAGAACGCTCGGATCGATGGAGCTGATGGCCCGGAGGTGATCGGCGCGAACCCCATTGGCAATCAGACGCTGGACGCAGTCTTGCGAACGTTCGATGGATCTCGACGCAACCAACACATGGCTCCCGGCATTGGCCAAGATTCGGCAGACACGCTGGCCAACCGATCCGGTGGCGGCCATGACGAGGGCAGTGGATTTGGCGAGCGAAACATGCTTGGTGGCACACAGTACCGCAGCGGCAGCCGTGCTGTTGGCTCCGTTGCTATCGAGCATGATCGAGACACGAAAAGGATCAAAAAGTGTGTCTTGGGCAGCCTTGGCAACGGCCTCGCCTGCGGCAACATCGCTTCCACCTACAAAGATAGCAGTTTGGTGAAGATCGGCGGGCCCTCTTGTGTACATCGCTCCATGCACCAAACCTCGCACTTCGTCGGGGCTGACGTCCGAATACTGCAGCAAATGATCTACGCCCGCATCGATCGCTACGACAGCGTCGAAAACACTGGGCTTCATGTCGGTATCCAACTGGATTAAGATTTTTGGCTTGCTCATTTCCCAATTGAAACTTGCCCGGCCACTTCCGTCAACAACCTCGTTCAAGTTGTTCTACCAACTATGCGGTGAAATCAAAACGCATCATGCTATACTTGTCGGTCCGAACAACGATGCCTGGCGAACCAAAAAATGCAATTCCAGCAAGAAATAGACGGTCGTCCTTTCCTTACTTTGAGATAAACGAAAATCGATGGCCAAGAAAGCCACTTCCCAATCCGAATCCGTTTCCGTTTCCAGCGAGCCTGCTCCGGAAACCAGCGGCAAATACACGGTCGTCGCGCGTCGCTATCGCCCAAAAACATTTTCGGAACTCGTTGGACAATCGACGGTAGCACAAGCGCTGCTCAGCGCGATTCACAGCAATCGCGTTGGCCATGCGTACTTGTTTACCGGTGCACGCGGAGTCGGGAAAACAAGCACGGCCCGCATTTTTGCAAAAGCCCTCAATGCATCGGCGGTGGCCAATGGTGATTTTGATCCAAACTCGGAGATTGCGCTAGCCATTGATGCGGGTGAGGACATGGACGTTTTGGAGATTGACGGCGCCAGCAATCGAGGCATCGACGAAATCCGACAGCTGCGTGCCAACGCGGCCGTTCGCCCCAGCCGGGCGCGGTACAAGATCTACATTATCGATGAAGTCCACATGCTGACAACGCAAGCGTTCAATGCACTCTTGAAAACGCTTGAGGAACCGCCAGGCCACGTTAAATTTATCTTTTGTACAACCGACCCAGAAAAGATTCCGATCACCGTTCTCTCGCGATGTCAACGTTTTGATTTTCCTCCAGTCCATACGGAAGAGATCTTCGAACGACTTAAGTTTATTTGCAAAAACGAGGGGACCAAAGCTGACGAAGCGGCACTCCGTTTGCTCGCACGGCGTGCAGCCGGTTCCATGCGCGATAGTCAGTCACTACTGGAGCAGCTCCTGAGTTTTGGAGGAGATACGATCACTGTTGAAAGCGTCCATGCGATGCTGGGAACAGCCGACGAGACTCGGCTGGCCGCGTTTGCAGCGCGCTTGATCGAACGAGACGCGGCTGGCGCGTTGCGAGAATTGGACAGCGCGGCTTCGCAAGGTGTCGATGTTGGGCAACTTGCAGAACAATTGCTCGGATACTTGCGAGACATGATGACCGTGAGCGTCGGTGGTGGTGCGGACCTCGTTCGGACGGCTAGCACCCAAAGCGTGGAACAGCTTGCAGAATGGGGCAAAACATGGGGGACCATGACCTTGTTGTCGGCGTTGCAATTGCTCGACGAGACCATCGTCAAGATGAGATACAGCGTTCAGTCCCGAGTTCTTCTAGAAATTGCTCTGGTTCAAATCTGTAATCTCCAGGATCTGCAATTGCTATCAGACTTGGTCAAAGCCTTTGCTCAGGGCCAGCAGGCTCCTTTGCCTAAACCAAACTTGCCAACAGTCGCGCCCAGCGTCGAGTCAAAAAAAAAAGTTGAACTAGAGCCTCACGCAGAGCCGATTCGCGACGGATCAACCGCTCATAACGCTATTTCTTCTTCGACGCTTGATGCTTCGACTCCGTCTGCTACGGGTGCTCCTGCTCCGACTGCGGTTGTCTCGCCAGCACCATCGCTTGAGCAGCACGAGTCGCAACTAGATTCAAAGGCGGAGATAATGGTACTAGCTTCGGCACCCGTCGAATCGCCAGACACTCCAGCGTCGCTGGAAGAATCAAGCCCATCGGTCCCGTTCGACTCGCAACCACAACCTGCCCAATTGGTTTCGGAACCGCGAGACAACCTAGGATTGTTTGTTGAAACTGCGGAGAGGCTGGGCGGTTTTGCCAAGCAATGTGCAGAGTTGGCGGTACGAGTGGATGTACCCAACGAATCGCAATGGAAGATATGCCTGTCGCGAGATGGTGGAGTGCTCAAGGACTACTTTCAAACGGGGGACAATAGCAAGAGGCTGACTCAAGCCATTCAACAACGGCTAAAACAGAACGTCATGCTGGTATTCGAGCTAACGGATGAAGCAAGCCCTTTTAGGTCAATATCGCAAACCGAATCGGGGCCGTCGGTTTCACCAGAACCGGCCGATACTTCCAACGTGCGAGTCGTGCCGCAGTCGATTCTGATTCGGTCGGCCATGAACGATCCTTTGGTCAAGAAGTTCATGGACATGTTCGATGGACAGATCGTGCGAGTCGATGCCGCGTCAACAGCGATTGGAAACGCCGTCCCCGCATCGGTCAAGCCTCACTTCGACGGGGCGAACCAAGCGAGTTCCCCGGCTGTATCCAGTCTAAGCAAAGATTAGCGGAAGTCTGAGGCCAACAGTTGAGGATGCGTGGATATCAATAAGCAACCTATCGGCGTACCGTACGCAACGGTATGACTGACTACATCTGATTGGCTCTTTCGATTTCATTTTCCTGTCGCATCATTTTCCTGTCGATCCACGCGGGCAGTCAATCCGGATGGGTAAAACTTTCGCGACAATAGGGAAAACTTTGACGACAGGAATATTTGCAATGCAATCGTCGATCAAGGTACAATTGGATAAAGTTTAAACAAATCGGGAGCTCAAGCGTGATTCTCAAAACACCTCATGTAAGCCTTGCTGAATACGACTCCATGGTCCGAAAAGGTGCCTTTGATGATCTTGGACGAGGCGTCGAACTGATTCGTGGGGAGATCGTTGAGATGAATCCGGCTGGGCCTGTCCATGATGACCTCATTACTTACCTAACGGATTGGTCTTTTGAAGGCCGAGATAAGCGAATCACCCGCATAACCTCACAAACCGGAATAGACTTGCCGGAAATCGAAAGTCGACCTGAGCCGGACGTGTTTTGGGTGCGCCGCGCTCGATATCGCGATGGGCATCCCCAAGCTGCCGACGTCCAATTGGCCATCGAAGTTGCCGATAGTTCGTTGGTCAAGGACTTGGAGATTAAGCGCCGAATGTATGCCGAAGTTGGCATCGTCGAGTACTGGATTGTGGATTGCCAGTCCAATCGAATCCATGTCTTTCGAGATCCTAAAGACGGGGATTTTCAAACCCATCGAATCGCTTTACCTCCCGAGACCATTAGCCCCTTGATTGCTCCTGAAGCAATGCTGGATCTGCAAGATCTTTTTGAAGGTCAAACGTAGAAGCTGTTTTGCTATCGAGTCCAGGACCTAAATTGATCATATTTCGTCCATAACGAAGCAACTCAGAAACCTGCTTGGACGCAATCAAAATTGCTTGCGATTTTCGACATGTCTAGCCGAACGCCACCACCTTAGCTCGCTCTGTGGAGCGACGACTTAGCAGCTAGCATGGAAAAACCAGCGAGCAAGACTCCACCCGCATTCGTGGAGCGTGCTGGCGGCCTCTCGGGATCAAGTTGTCAACCCAGCTGGTGGCTCTCCGCTCGAAACAACTACATCGTTCAAATACTGCCATTTATCGGGCAAACCGCGGAACATCCAACACCTCTTGATTGGAGAGTGCGATGGTCGTAACAAGTGGTGTACCTACGGGTTCCTTCTTACGTTGGGGTGAGAGTTAGTCTACTGAGTTCTTCACTTCGAATTCAACGACTCCTGTTTTCAAGTCATCGATATTAGTATCGGCGTAGTTGCTAACTGTAAATCTTACGGCGACCTTTTGGCTTGGCTCGGAAATGATCGCAATTCGCCCTTCACGGAGCTTTTCGGGAACCTGCTTGGACGCAATCAAGATTGCTTGCGATTTTCGCGATATCGGCACTTCATTAAAGTCTATCACTTGCGCGCCCGCGATCAATTTTTCGGCTCGATTGTTTCGCACTTCGACATGTTGTCCGTCCTGGTCGGTCACGTCGATCGAGTTGTAGCTCATGGCGTTCGGCAACGATCCACGTAACGGTTGTCCCAGGATATTGCGAAAGAAGAATTCGACTTCAATCTCTTGCCCCAATTCATATGCTGTCGACGAAGGCGACAACCGCACTCCAGCTTGAAGACCATTCGCACCGGGCGTTCCCCAATGGATAGTATTCGCTTTCCCGTGCTTCACGGAAATGAACTGCTCGCGAAGGATGAACGCATACGTCCAACCTCTCTTGTTTTCCTCCGTCTGTGGCATTTTGATCCGGATCGACCAGATGGTATAACTTTCACCTGTTTCCATGCCAAAACGGGGTATCAGTTCGAACTCGGTTCCTGCCGGTAGATACCGAGTTCTCGCAATCGCTTGAAATCTCTCGAATAACGAATCGTCAACTTCCGCTTCATCACGTTTGGTCCGCCAATGAAGAATCGCGGCGACGACTTCGTCCTCCGTAAGAGGCGGTTGCGCAATTCCATCTGCTTCGCGATACCGTATATTGAAACTGCGTATCGCGGAGGCAAGTGGAGTTCCGCCTTGCTGATCTAATGACTCGATGGCCGGACCTGGTGAAGATTTGATGCAACGTTGTCGCACGGTGATACGGTATTTTTCCGATTCGTCGACAAGCTCAATTCGATAGAACTCCTGCGTTTGATCGTCGTTTGCGGTTTTCGTTGTTCCGCCTCGAAATTTCCAACCTGCTGGCAACAGGTTTCGCTGCGATATTTCGTACAAACAAGCCTTTACTGTAGGCGAAAGGTTTTTCTCGGTTTGATAATTCCAGCCAGCGAACGCAAGCACTTCCTCTCGGCTTAGTGGTGGCTCCTTCGAAGTCGGGTCATGTTTCTGAATAAACTGGTTGAACGCATCAATCGCATCCCTCAGTCTGTTCTGTGTTCTCATTCGCTCGATCAAATCATTGACCCGTTGCACATCTTCTTTCTTGCCCTTGATGATGTTCAGGCCCATTTCGGGCACAAACGAAATCTCAACATCCCCTGTCAGTTCGCTAGAAATCGGTTCATTGGATGGAATCACGACTGTTTGCGAGCCCCCACCTCCGCGCAATCGCGTTTGCACAGCGTCTCCATTCTGCGATGTACGGGTGGCCGCATCCGATGAATGCACGACTTTTACGATCGCGGTATCGCCACGTTTTAGATCTACGTGTCCGTCTCGAATTTCCAACTTGTCGAACGTGCCATCGATTTCGACGGTGTAGTTGCCTGATGCCACGCGAACTGTGTTGCCCGCTTTTGTGACTGAGAGTTTTTCTACAACTTTATCGCCCTGTAGAATTCGAATCGGAACATCGTCTGCTTCGCATTCGATTTTGAGCGTCCCTTTGTTGGTCTCAATCACTATGATAATGCCAGCCCAGAACGCCAGGAATGCAATTGCAGCCGTGACTAGCCATGCAAACATTGGAGGATATCGTCTGCGTTGCGGTGATGGCGAGTTGTTGATGAGCGAATCCGGCAAGTCGGTTGTCGCTGGATTTCGAAGATGCGAAAGGCAGGCCTGCAACAGATTTGTCAGTTCACTTGCCGAGGCAGGGCGATCTTCGGGGTGCTTTGCGTGCAGTCTGTTGACCAATAACTGGAACCAATTCGGGATCGTTGGCTCGAAATCCTGCATTCGAGATGCCGTTTCCTGCGTGATACGCCGGAGTATGTCAAAGCTCCCATCGCCTCGGAATGGTGGACGTCCTGTTGCCATTGTGTACAGCACGCTACCAAGGCTGAACAAATCGCTCCTCGCATCGAGCGGCTTGGCTTCCGCTTGTTCAGGTGACATATACTGGGGAGTACCCGCGATAATTCCCGTTCGCGTAACGGATGCATCATCTACGGCACGTGCCAAGCCGAAATCGGTGATGGTCACTCTCTCAACACCTTGTTCGAGCAGAATATTGGCTGGCTTGATGTCGCGATGCACAAGACCTTGAGCATGTGCTGCAGCAAGCCCCGACGAGATTTGCAATCCCACCCGCAGCGTCTGCTCGATCGTCATAGAGCCCTCTGTTTCGAGACGACGTTGCAACGACAACCCACCCACGTACGGCATCACGAGGAACGGTAGCCCATGCCAATCGTCGACACGATGGATGGCGATCACGTTTTCGTGCCGAACCGCTGCAGCCGCTTGGGCTTCGCGAGCGAATCGATGTCGCGCACTGCCATTCGTTGCGAGCCTCGGAGCGAGCACTTTAATTGCAACGAAGCGATTGAGCGAAGCTTCGAATCCCTTGAGGACAATCCCCATGCCACCATGTCCGACGATGCCTACAATCTCGTAGCCCGCGAACCGGCCAAGAGAGTGAGGATCATCGGTAGGGTCCAGCCAACCGCGAATCTCACGGGTCAATACATCGGCCGTTTGAGTTCGCGACATGTGTACCTCCGACGAGTCAGCTTCGTCCAATGCCTGCGTACAAGCCGACCATAGGTTTGGTGCGTCGTACTCATCGGGCGCGAGCATAGACTTGGCTGACTCCCATGACGCTTCGGTCACCGCAGTCGCTTGAAGCCATTCCGCGCATCGTGAACACTCCGAAAGGTGCGATTCCAAACGCCCCATTTCCATTGCTGACAAAGAACCGTCCAACAATGCGTTCAGAAGCGTATCGTCGCACGAAGAGCCGATCAAGTCTTTGACGATTCGTTGATTCATTTTGGCCTTTCTAGCTAGTTATCAGTTTTCATCATCAGTGTTCATCGACTGTGCGACTTCTTGAAGACGGCGCATGATGCGGCTTCGAGCAGCGTAGACCGCGCCCAAAGTGAGGTTCAAAATCCTGGAGGCTTCCTCGACAGTGCGGTCCTCAAGCGTTGTCAACCAAAACGCTCGCCAAGAACTCTCTTTGAATTCTTTTTGAATCAGTTCGGCTGCTAAGCACAATCGTCGGCGTTGATGTTCTTGAAGGATCAACGACTCCAATTCATTGGAGGGATCTTCTAAGGATCCCGTCCTATCAAGAAAATCGCTTCCGCCGATAGCCACTTCGCGAGGACTTTGGCGCAACGCACTGATCAAGGAGTTGCGGGCAACTCGATGAAGCCAGTTGCGAAAGCTTCCTTTTTGTACGTCCTTTTGCCATTCAGGGACAGCATTGGCAACGGACATCATGACGCGTTGGACAAGGTCTTGTGCGTCACTGTCTTGCCAACCCCATTTCCTAGCCACTCGGTAAACGACCGGCCGATAAATGGCATCGAATCGATTCCATGCAACATGGTCATCTGGATTGCGTAAACGCAGTAGCAAGCTTTCGCTTGTATCGGGTGGTTGAGTCATTCGGCGAATTCCTTACAAGAGAATACGCAAATCGTTGGTGCGATTTGACAAGCTCGCCAAAGATTGTCGCATTTTGTGGAAAATCGCAGGACTTCGCGCCCAGCGCCACCACCTTGGCTTACTGGTCGTTGGTAATGCAGCATTTCCAGCTGCGATCGCCCAATCTCCTAGGAGACGAAGCCGTACCTGGGCGTAAAGATTGGATCGAAAATCGACACGGGAGCTTGAGCAAATCCTTGCCGTTTCGGTTGTTGTCTTCAGCCTAATAGCCAACCCTATCGGGAATTGCTTACTCAGAAGGATTGCACCACGTACTATTGCTTGGCAGCGAACGCCAATTGCATGCGATTCTGTTCCGCCCGACTGATGGCGTAGTGAGTTGCAACTGCTCGCCAGTGACTTACGGCTTCGGTAACCTGCGCGATGATTGTGTCAGCAGCCGACTTTCCTAACCGAAAGTACGGCGCGACTTGGCGGGCAAGATCCAGATCGAGTGCATTGTCCAATTCGCTGATATTCAATGCGAGTCCCGTTCCATGCGGCTCGGGATTTAGATCAAACGCGGGCGACAATCGCCATCCCTTGTCTGTCAGTAAAAATCCGTGATTTCTCAGATGATCATCGGTATTATGAATCATGATCGAAAAGACGATGCGGCGCCACAATTGCTCTAAGTCCTCGTCGATGATCAACTGGTTTTGTGTGATCCACTGCGCCAGGTTCAAATAGGATGCTCCCGTACTGGCCCCATCGCCATCACTGTACCCGAGCATCGTCATGGCGGAAGCAAAGTGAATGCGTCTTCGTTTCCCCTCGAATACTTGTCGATCAAACCTTTGCGTCAGGAAAGTTCGATGCGACCGTTCGCCAAACGACTCGATGCGAGATTTCGATATACGAACACCGGCTCGACCTGCCAGGTCGGCCGCAACTTGTTCCCATGCACCTACGTCTCGATCATCGTCGCGACCAGGAAATTTTGCGATCCATAGATTTTCGACTTCATCCACAATCCCTGCCTTTGGACGAGCACCTCCGATCGATGAGCCCGGCGCGACTAGCAATCGAAGTACTTCACTTGTCTTCTTGTCGCTAAGTTGCTTGTCGGACTGTATCGCCCAAGATGCCTGCTCGAGTTCTCGGAGCGATGCCCAAGGCGGCGCAGCCATTGATGCGTCATGACTCAAGTAATCAACTCCGTTCGGAAACCGAAGGCGTATCCCGCCAAGACGTTGTTCGTCATGCACACCAAGTACATAATCAGACTCCAGTAGCCTCTTCGGTGGCCGATTGGCAATGCGAGCGATGTGTGCCTCTCGTCGTTGCATCAATACGCGGCCCCATCGGTCGGGCGCGGAGTCGAGAAAAATCCCGAAGCCCTGCTGCTTCTTGGCGGATGGATACTGCCGTCCGACAAACCATTGCAAATCTGGATCTAAATTCCTAGCATGGTCGGTTTTGAGCCAATTCGGATCGTAAGAAAATGCATAGGTCTCTTTGCCTCGCACGACTTCGATCAAGATTGCACCGATCGAGCTTGGAATACCTGATGGGAGCCAGTCCGCGTCGACTTGAACCTCTAGTGTCATGTTTCCTGCGATTGGCTAGCCATTTTTCTTAATCACTTTTTCTTGCGGGGAATGGTTGTCGATTTGTTTCGCGACGAACCAAGCAGTTCGGCATCCATCAGACGCTGTCCCAAGACATCGTCCTTGCCCAACAATGCGAGATCGTCTTCCAGCCGTAGCGCCATCAGTACTTGCAGCAACGTTCCAAGCGACGAATTGGCTTCTCCCATCTCGAGGTGATACAACGTCGAGCGGCTAATGCCTGCACGCTCTGCAACCTGCCCTGTAGTGAGTTTACGCCGTTTTCGGGCGAGACGGAGACGCTCCCCAAGCTGCTCCAGGAGCCGTTGATGGTTGGGAAAAAGGGTTGGTTTATTTCGAGACATCTGATT
>JBEBHM010001013.1:0-2623 GCA_040080875.1 Pirellula sp. | reverse complement strand
TTCTGATGCTCACTACCGCGAACTGAAGGCCCAAGGCTGTCCAACACATCGCGAAAGGGTCAAAAAATGAGTGAACCTATTCACGATGAAAATCAGAAACGAAGTGAGGCCACCTTGGGTGGCCTCCTTCGTTTAGGCTGTTGCCACGGCGATCGCGACCACTTTGACGGCGTCGCATCGTTTCCGACCGATTGGACGAATATCCAAGAGGTCAAGAAACAGGGACTTGGTATTTAGGAGACGACTCCAGAACCGCCTAAAGCGGCATCGGTCCATCCGATCATTAAGCAAATTATTGATCGGGATTGTCATGTGGCTACTCCTGCGAAGGAAGTGGTCCGACATGTGATTTCAAAGCTCCGCAGGGGGTACGAGACTCTACGAGCCATGCCACAGCAGGATCGAGACCAGCTTGTTGAGCAATGTGTTCAGCATCATCGAGGCAACTTCAAAGAGTATGTCGAGGTGATGTCAGGCTTCACGCGAACCGTTGGCGCTGATCCGTCCAAGTTGCCGAGTTCGCTCTCGGGAGCAGAAATTGTCCGTTTGATGCGAAAGCACAAGTTGACGATTGAAGCCCTCGCATTCCGGCTCGGGACTACTCAGAAGCGAGTTCGCAAGATTCGGAATACGAAGCTTGACGATTCGCTCGCGGTTCGCGATTGGATTCAAGCCATAACAGGCGAAGATCCAGGGCCTATGCCTGAGAAGGTTTGCGTTCACAACCGACAGGAAGAGGGGGATTGCTGTTTTTGCGGCTATCCCCTTTACGTTGGTGATACCGCTTTCGAATACGTGGGAAGCATGTTTTGCTCGACTACCTGTTGCCGCAAGAGCAGAAGGTGGTAGAGATTCAATCAATCGATACCAACTCAGTTGATACCGATTGAACGAGGTCTAATTTTAAGCGATGCACGCCACCAGGACCTTTTTCTCCACAATTCAGCTAAACGACAACTGAACCTAAGTTGCCGCAAAATCCAATCGGCAACCGTCAAAATGATCGACGATCTTCGCCGAGGTTTCTCCAGCTCTTTGTAAACCTTTTCAACTTAGCTCCAGGTAGCACCGGTTTGGGTGACGTTTGGGTGACCGGAGCTAGGTGGAAACCTCCATTTCCGGGAACGTTTGACGCTGAAGCCAATCCATCCGAGGTGACTTTGAGAACGTTCGCACCTACCTCGATTATCCGGACCCAAGGGAAATGAGTGGACGGCCAAATGCTCAGGACACGCCCTCCTTATGCAGTAGAGAAACGATTGAATTCTGCACTCGCGACTTTGGGTTGCTGAACACGGCCGATTGCATCCACTCGAGCGGCACCCTGATGGAAAGGATCGTCGCTAGCTCAATGCGAGAAGCAACCCTACTTTCGTCGCGCATGATCGCAAATCCTCTTCAAACCAATGCAGCGCTTACTATCAGCGAACTGTGTGAGCATTAAGCCAATTAACCAGTGCGACCACGAATTCGTTATTGTTACACAAAAAATCGACGAAGCCTTGATATGCCTTAGTTGCGCTGACATCTGTTAATGACCCCTCACCTCCAAGCATCAATTCACTCTCCTGCTCAATCCCGTTCGAGGTTCCCCGAATAATGAAAAATCGATAGCTGAGACCAAGCCAATGCATTAACTTTTGATCAAGTTCGGCCTGTGCGCCATAATGCGAGGAATGCATAAATCGTTCCGCGTTTTTCTCGATGACAGCTACTGCGTCGTGTAGCACTGCCCCATTCCAACACATCTTGCTAACCATTGCGACCACCGATGTGGTATCGGGATGGACTGCAATCATTTCAAAAACGGGCACAAATCTAATGTCTTGCCGAGTAACGAACTCGTAGATAGTACGAGGCAAGTTCTGTGGATTGTAAACCGCAATTGAGACCGTCGAATCGAAATAGTTTGACTCCACGTGCGTAAAAAACCAGTCAGACGCCGCTTGCCACTGCCCATTACCCACCAAAGATTTGCGAACATTAGACTTAACCTCTCGCCACTGAATGGTCAATCTTGGCGTTGATGACATTTGAAATGCAATTGAGTTTGACTGATCAAGTCCGGCAATTTTGCGGCAGATTTCATTATCATCCATTGCTCCAACGGACGGTACTTTTCCAGCTCGTATTATTTGCGAAATGGTCCAGCCAAGGGCTTTGAGGGTGGAAAATTTCTCTGGGTACCCTATTTCGTAGTCATCCCAAACTGATCCAAGTTCTTCTAGATGCCGACCGAGCAAATATTCCTCAACGACTTGCCGCTCTTCGCTACCTTCCTCTAAATCGCCTTCTTCTTGAGCCTTAAGCTTCAGTGATTTAAGGACAGTACCCTCAATTGCGGTTGGTACAAAATAGATTGCGTGACGATAAATGACCCCTAAGTTTTCGCCAAAATACTCCATAACTAACATTACGGCTCCCCTGCCACCAATCTTGTCAAATGCGGCTTGAATTGCTGCAATGACCTTGTCGAGTCGACTCCGATCTTCCAAGAGAAAAACCGAATGCTCGCTGAAGAAATCTATATCTGACTCAACTGAGGCTACCTGGTGTTTCACTGCACCCAAAATCGATCCGTCCTCAGATACCAGCAATTCGAACCCATCGCACTGATAGTCGG
>JBEBHM010001012.1:0-2624 GCA_040080875.1 Pirellula sp. | reverse complement strand
AAGCCAGTAGTTGAAGCAGCTAGCGAAGAAATCGAAGCTTGCGCTGCAGCCGACCGATTTGCACTGGCAAATCTTAAGGAACGGGAGATCAGCTTCGCTACGGTCCGAGTTGCGGAGCAACTCGTTTACATCGTTGAGAAGGGAATTTAGAGGTACATACCTTGGAAGGCAAAGTAGCCTAGAGCGGCGATCGTCATGGGGATTCCGTAGGGTAGCAAGTACATTCGGCTCTTGCGTTCTGCAGCCCGTTGGAACAATGCTTCAGGATCTCGCACTTCGACAAATTCACCGATCAGCATGTTGCACTGTTGGAAATGTTTCTTCCATCGGCCGCTGTAAGCGATCATTAGAATCGCCATCACGCCGCCAACGATTGCCGTGGTCGCGAAAATGTTCCAAGTATGGTGTGCGTGCACCCAAGCACCTATGCCTGCCAGCAACTTCACGTCCCCGGCGCCCATTCCACCTACCATGTAGATACCGTAGAGCAATGCTAGGCCAAAGAGGGTCGCGAGTAAACTCCAACCGAGCCCCGCCCATCCACCCGCGGCGAAGCTATACACCCAGCCCGATACGATCATCGGAAACGTAATCCAATTCGGGACTTTGAGCTTCCATCCGTCGATCACTGCAGCGACGACCAAGACCGCGGAGACAAACCATATATGCCAATGGCTAATCATCCCGTCGATAAAAGAGGCTGAATTCATGCTGGTCAATCCTGGCAGGGGAAAGCTGGAAGAGGGAAAAAATTGATGAGTTTGTGTGTGTACTTTAATTGTTCAGGAGCAGTTGAGGACAACTGCAAACTTATTGATTCAGGAGCAGTTGGGGACAACTGCTCTACTCTAACGAGGAGCCAGAATCCATGCGGTCGCAACAGCAAAAAGTGTCCCGACAAAGCACACGATTTCCCAAAGGCTACCAATCACCTCAATCGGAAAAAATGCTTGTGTCATCAATGTCCTCCGTGGTTGTTGCGGTCGAAATAAACGAGAATCCAGCGAATCGATCTGCTCTTCACAGACCGATCGCCGGACCTTGTTTTATGGAATCAGTAGTCTGAGCAAAATTAGCTCGATGTACCAAGTTGGTTGGCGACGTTAGTAAATGTCGTGCTCGCGTTTTGCCCAATGCTGGTGACAGCAGTAATGCAGACGACGATGATGAGCGACAACATAACTGCATACTCAACCGCAGTCGGTCCATCTTCGCTTTTCAGAAAACGGACTAGCTTTTTTGTTAGATTCTTCACTTTTAGCTCCTTTTATTGACGGACAAAACGACACTTTGGCGGATCGACTCAAGTCCGGGGCGACGAGCCAATGTTCGTTGCGAACTAGCTCGACGTTCCGAGTTGGTTAGCAACGTTGGTGAATGTCGTGCTGGCATTCTTGCCGATGCTTGTGACAGCGGTGATGCAAACGACGATAATGAGCGACAACATAACCGCGTACTCAACGGCTGTTGGTCCATCTTCGCTCTTCAAAAAACGCTTGATCTTCATGGCGAAATTCTTCATTGTATTACCCTCCGACAGGTATCTCGGTACTACCGAACGTGAAAAAACAAAACACTATCCCGCAGTTGTGAACCTGATTTCATCGCCATGACTTCAGGAGCAACTGGGGTGACCAGATGCTGTCGTAACAGCCAGCGTTCCACATTTGTTACGCCACATGAAACTTAGGACACAATTCCTCACAGTCAAATTTTGACGATTAGAAAGTTTAGTGTTTTTGCAAAAGAAAAAAGAATTCCGAGACGTGGTCCGGCGTTGGGGATGTGCATCGTTACGAATGAAACGATTGTGCATGCAGAACAGGCCGGCAAAGCTGGTCACGACGATGTCGTTGGTTCCGAAACGTAACGTCAGACTCGGTTTGTGGGTCAGCCTGTGAATGCAGCAAACTCTTGGAGACGGGCCCGAAGAAAGACGTCGTTGCGTCTGTCGCAAGTTGCCTGTGCCCGAGAAAACGCTACTTCTTCATGGCGGCGAAGAGTGCCTCGATGTCATCCGACGACGCGGATTCGCTGAGTTGATCGCCGCTCGGCAGAACTGCGGCAGGTTGACTTGGCTCGGCAGTTGAGACCGCAGCCTCGGGCGGAATCGGTTTTACGGCGGATTTTACGGTTGCGAACAGGGCTGCGATGTCGTCGGCGGTCGCGGCCTCATTGAGGTCGACCGGAGCGGGAGTTGGCGCCGCAGGAACTGTAACCGGAGTTAATGGAGGGGTAGGAGTGGCAGCAGGAGCGGGTTGTGCTACCGGCTGCGTCTCAGCTTCATTTGAGACGATGGGCACTGCAGGCTTGGGGGCTTGAGTGTGGGTTGCAAAGAGAGCCGCGATATCGTCCGCCGAAGCCACTTCGGTCTTGTTAACCGCCTCTAATGAATTGGGAGATTCGACGGCTGGTGTTAATGCCTCTGTTGGCGAACTAGTTGGTGCATTTGTTGTTGTATCGGTTGATGTAATCGCAGGAACGGTAGCGGGTTGTTTCTTGCTGTTGATCTGGGCAAACAGCGCTTCGATATCAGCTGAACTTGCGACGGCAGTAATGTCGTTGGTCGTTATTTCTTCCTCGGCTTCATCGGTGGGCGATGGGAGCGAGTCGTTTTGCGCCTG
>JBEBHM010000288.1:0-9904 GCA_040080875.1 Pirellula sp. | reverse complement strand
TTGCGAGCCACGATATGGAGGTGATTTGATAATATTGCGTAGGACAGGACATCGATCCCAAAGACGGATGCGAGTCGTTCCATCCGGGCTCGGATCCATTCGCGTCGAAAGCTATAATCTTTTCCTGAGACGGGATCGCCGCCCGTGAGGAACGATTTGCGAACGCATCTTTGAACCAAATGGACTATACAGACTTCGTTTGGCTGAAAAACTTCGGCACGTGGTACTCTAGGCATAGCAATTCTCCTTTGCAGAACAATCTATCACCTCGCCGCCTTCGCGTCAAGCAGGTGCCTGGCACTTATCTGGAATTTTTTTCAGGAATGTTGGGATGCCGGAATTATGAGGGGCGGATAAGTAGATTTTTTAGTTTTTGCTGCAAACTTTGACGATGCATGCCTAACCGTTTGGCCGCAAGCGTTATGTTGCCATTCTCCGCCGCCAACGCTCGTTCGACCGCAACTCGATCGTAGTCCTCAAGCAACCGTTGGTGTGCCTCCACAAGCGGCATGCCAAGGTATTGTTCGAATCCTGAACTGCTTAACGATCGTTCCGAACCCACAAAGCCCAAGTCGACCCCATGGATGCGGTCCGCTTCAGACATCGCTGCGGCTGACTGAACTCGCTGCTTTAACTCCCGAACATTCCCAGGCCAGGAATATCCCATCATTCCACTGACAGCATCGTCTGAGAATTCTCGCTCAGGCCCAACAAACTCTCGAGCCAACATCAAGATATCTTCATGCCGACTTCGCAACGGCGGGATCGTCAACTCGATTCCCTTGAGCCGATAATACAGGTCCTGTCGGAAAATCTTGTCCGCGATAGCTTGCTCCAAATCTTGGTGCGTCGCACTGACGATTCGAACATCGACGCGAATACACTGTTCTGAACCGACCGGCTGAACGACCGATTCCTGCAATACTCGCAACAATCGTGTCTGCACCGAATAAGGCATATCACCGATCTCGTCCAAAAAAAGCGTCCCGCCATCGGATTGCCGAAACACACCTTCGCGAGGTCGATCCGCGCCAGTGAATGCCCCCTTGATGTGACCGAATAATTCGCTCTCTATCAGTGACTCCGCGATGGCAGCTGTGTTCACGGCGATCATCGGCCCATTGCATTGAGCGCCCCGTCCATGCAGTTCGCGAGCAACCAGCTCTTTACCGGTACCGCTTTCGCCACGAATAAGGACAGGCAACGCGACTTTTGCCGCCCGATCGATCTGTCCAAACAATTTTTTCATAGCGGGACTTATGCCCAATATAGATCCAAATCGAGACAGTGATCCGGACTGCGATTGCAATTCCTGAACCTGTTTTCTAAGCCTAACTCGCTCTTCCGCTCGCCGTGCAATCGAACGGACGTGTTCGATGTCGTAAGGCTTGGTGAGGTAGTCGACGGCTCCATGCCTAATACACTCAATCGCTTTGCTGATCGAATCGTTGGCCGTAACAACGATGATTTCCGGCACGACTGATACAGAATCAGCTTCCAACTCTTTCAAAACGGAGAGCCCATCCTGGATTGGCATGTTGAGATCCAAGAAGACCAAATCGAAATTCTGCTCGCGGATCGCTGAAATAACTTCGCCTCCATCGGTTGCTTCCGAAAGGGTTCTCCCGTTGGCTCTCAATGTTTTTGACAGCGCATACCTGGCCGCTTGTTCGTCGTCTGCTATCAAGATGTTCATTCGAATCGGATTCAATCTATGTGCGGTGAGGAACGACCGGTAACTCCACGGTAAAAATCGTACCATGCCCTACTGTCGATTCACATCGGAGTCGTCCGCCCAGTTCCTTGACTCGTTCGTTCGCTACATAAAGTCCCAGTCCCGTCCCGGTTTCCTTGTCCGTTACAAAGGGCTGATACATGGAACGCCCTATCGTCGAATTGATACCTGGACCATTGTCGGCCACCTGGACCAAGATCCATTCGCCTTGTAAATTTGAACGGACAGTCACGGTACCAAGTTCCACTTGTTGCGCCGCTTCGATCGCGTTGCGAATCAAGTTAAAGAAAATCTCGCTCAACACGGAATCTCCACTAGCCACGCATGCACCAGGCGAATTTAACGACGATTCAAGCTTGACACTGCCGCTCTGCGCCAAGTGTCGGAGCAGATAGAGAATACGTTCGATAATATCGTCCGCGACTGCGGATGTGTTGGTCGCGATTCTTGAAATCTCCGTCGGGCGGGCGAAATCGAGTAGCCGTTGGGTGGTCGCCGACAACCGATCAATTTCGGACAAGATCATTTCTAGGTCCTTATGGGCGTGAGTATCCAGCGCCGACTCCTCCATGGCTACTGTTGCTATTGTCTTGATCGACGAAAGTGGGTTTCTGATCTCGTGGGCCAACGAGCCCGCCATCAATCCGAGCGTAGAAAGTTTGTCTTGCTGCATTGCAATTCGCTCGGCACGCAGACGTTGCGAGTCAAGCACGCGATTGTCCAACATGACGGCAAACTGTTCGAAGAGCAACGACAATGCCGATAGTTGTTCGTCCGCCAATCGATCACAGCGAAGCCTTGGTCCAAGCAATACCAGTCCTTGGATGGAGCCCGAACTCAACTTAAACACCCACATGACGTCCCGTCGCTCCATTGCGCTCGCAATATGGGACTTGAGTCCCCATTCTCTCGCGATGATTCCATTGTCATCGACCGCCATCGCCGAACGAATGATTTCCATGGAATCATCCCTGTCTTGGCATGTTGCGTTGGGCTTCGTCTCGCCTGGTGCTAGCGGCCCCAATTCAGTGAACCCTGCGATTTCAATCCGGCAATGATGGACGGCGATCGCATGTTCCACTTCCGTTTGAAATTTTTTTATCAAGTCGTCCGGTGCGAGCAATCCGATCTTGGAAAGTTGCACCGAAAGCTGTCGCGTTGCGTCCCGTACTTGAAACACGTTCTTGCTCAGCAGATACCGTAATGACTCAAGAACGCGAATGCGAAGCGGTTTCCAAGCCATCACGATCGCCATCAATGTAGCGATCTCAATGCTTACCAAATCAAACTCGAAGCGAGCGTTGAGTCTTTTCAGAAACGGCTCGATCGTTGCCCGGTAAAGGAAAAATCCACCAACGAAAATCGCACCGTAGACTACCGTTCGCTCCATCACCAAAGAGAGGAGTCTTGTTCTCCGCGAATACCAAACGAACAAGAGCAGCGGAGCCATCGGAGACAAAATAGTCAAAATCCGCAAAGCAGGCTCCGCCGGAGACGCTTGACTGAAGCGAACGTAAATCCACGACAATAATGTCATCACGATCAAGAACGTGCAATGCCATGCAAAGTACGTTTCCGTGCTCGCCGCACGACTCAAGTGTCGGACCCGCAAGAATAACACAATCGACAATCCATTCGCGATGAGAAGCCAACCCATATACGGCCAAAGCATCACAGAATAAACGCCGAGAAAGCCTTGCCCATCACTCGAGACAGTCAACCAAACGACGAGTGGCAAACTCATGAATGGTGCATACAACAATGCGTAGCGCCAATCCACACGCGGTCGAGCGTCGGTTCCCGTGTGATTCAATCGAATTGCCGCATGCAGCATCGCGGATGGCAATAGCAAGAGCCCTATCGCAATGATCAAGAAACAGATTCGATCGACGACATTGATCTCCACAGTCCCCGATCCGACCTGCAGTTCTCTCGCAAAGCTAGCCGCATGCGTTGCAAACGTCGCACCAATCAAAGTCTTCAGCCAAATGGCGACCTGCGAAGCGTTGATGCGTTCGAGAACAATCAGGAACAATACCGCATCCATGATGGTTGCAAATCCCAGCAACAAAAGCTCCGCTTGGTCGATCATCGATTGGGTTACTTAACCTCGGAGTAGGACTATATCATCCGGAAATACATCCACTTGTTTCCCGTTCTCAAAAAGAGTGCCGCCAATTGCACTTTCGCCTTTTGCCGAAAACACGACTTTCAAGGTAACTTGCGTAGAACCGTTGGTACCATCTTCGCTCAATGTGTAAACAACCACTAATGCCATTGCGCCATTGTCGGCTGTTACGCTAGTGTCGGCTGTTGCACCATTGTTCCAATGGTGTCGGGTCGTGTCCCAAAAGTGACGTGACGGATTACCATCATCGTCCAATGTATTACTGATCACCAGGGGGCTCGGAGCGGAATCGTCGCCCTCCAAAGCCCGCTCAGGCGCAACGCATCTGATTACACGCCAAATCCGGTCTCGCAAATAGACTCGGTCGCCGACTCGCAAACTCAACAACCGCCCTTCGCAGGGAGAGATTCGAATTCGATCGGCTCCGATCCAACTGCTCGCCAGTCTAAGTAGTTGACGCAACATAGTTAAGGGGGTTGAGGGTTGAGGGTGTCCGCCTCGGAGATGCGGCCCTACGGGTTTGACTCGATTTGGCCTTTCAGTTTTGTTAATTCGATCTCCAACAACTCCTTGCGAGCGGCGGCCTCGAATTGGCATTCCAAGTCTTCGACGTCAGAATCTTTACCATCAAGTCGGTCCCAAGCTTCGTTGAGGGCTTCTTCACGATCTACTTTGTCTTCCAGTCGCCGAAACTGCGAAAATGCAGATTGGCTATTGGATCGTTCCATGGCGGAATGGATTTTTTGACTCGACGTCGCACGAGCCATGCGAGCGACCAGCAGTGTCTTTTTTTGTTTGGCTTGTCGAATCTTGTCCTCCAAGTCTTGAACCGATCGCCTAAGCTTGTCCACTTCTGCCAATTGTTTGGCGTGGTCCTCGGCGTAGCGATCCGCACGCTGCTGGGTCCCGAGTTTTTGTTCCAAGGCCCTTTTTGCGGAGTCCTCGTCACCTCGATGAATGGCAACCGAGGCCCGTTCGAGCCACTTCTCAGCGTCACGCCTCTCGCGATCTGTCCGCTTTTTCATCTGAATCTCGTCGGCGACTGCCTCTGCGACGCTGGCACGAACTCGATCGAGTTCGTGCTCCATGTCGATGATCAACTGATGCAACAAGCGCTCGGGGTCTTCGATCTTCTCGCGCAATGACGTCACGCTCGATCGCATCACCAAACTAAACTGTGAGAACCAACTCATTTTCTATCTCCATCAACTAGGGTCAGAACTATCAAAAAACTAACAGCAAACTACTTGTTACTGCACAGGAATCGCTATCGCCATTTAGCAAGTTCGTGGCTCAACATACGGATCCTTGCCAACACCACCTCTCGACGACGTTCGCAGTAGGCCGCTAGAGCGATAACCGATGCTCCCATTCCCAAGCCACAGATCCATAGCATCGTGGGATTGTCGATCGAGGAGCGAACGATCATGCCAAACAGATCCGCCAACAAGAATGCAGTGCCCGTGTACATCAAGGCCTTCAGTTTGAAGCCGATGGCGAGCAAAATTACCAACACGCACAAGACCATCAGCGTGACCAGATGCAACCAGCTTCCGTGCAAGACATCGAATACTGGCGAAACCAAAATCGCTAAAGCCCCAACGTAACGTAGCGGGTCGTGCGAAGACTTGGGCAGCTCTTTGGCCAGCAGCTCCACGAGCCCCAATACCGACAAGCCAATTGGGACCAGATAAAGTTGAATGTCATTGAACCCAAGGGAATACCAACCAAGTGCGAGCGCGACGTTGAGTATCAAGCATGCAGCAACGGCGTAGAATCGATTCTTGGTTAGGATGCTTTGATAAAAGTACATCCCGGCAGCGAAGAACAAGGATAATGAGTTGACCGCATCCCACGTCCTACCGGTGTCAACGCTCGAGATATGCAGGCCTCTGGCAATGGCTAAGAGCACAACCAATGCCGGCAAAGTCAAGCCTACCGCTAGAAAAGAACGTTCCAACACTTGAAACGGTTTCTTGCCTTTTAATAAATTGACGGTCGAAACCAGTGCGATGGCAACGCCCGCCATCGTCAACTGCAGCGTTCCCTCTCCCACAGATACCAGCCCTTGGAGCGTCAACCAAACTACACCAAGGGACGCAACTCCCATTCCAGTCAAGACGCGAAGCTCAACCTGTCGTCTGATCGCTAGAACAAATTCGGCAAACATAACGACGGCGATGCCAGACAGAATTACGAGATTCTGAACTGTCGACATTCTCCCAAATCCAAATGACATGAGCGACAAACTGAGCCACATGCATCGTAGGACCAAACTCCATCCCGTCGCAATTTCCTTTGCGGTCTTGGGCCAATCGCGATCAAATACGAACAGACTCATCGCAGTGCAAGCGAGCAAGCTAGAAACAATGTAAGGAACGTTTGGAAATCGGCCTATCTGTATGCCAACCCAGCCTGGTATCTCACCCAACAGCAAACATGCGTACAGAACTTGAACGTTGACAAAAATCGCAAACACGGTTCGTCTGAAATCTTGCCCTAGATGCCCTTTGGTCGCAACGTACAAATGCGAGAGACCCATCAATGCAATCCAACGGAAGGGCCATTCAAAAAGCACAAGGGTTGAAGCAACGATCAACATGCACCATGCGTCCGAGACAACCCTTCCGAACTTAGATGCCGAATTGTCGAAAGTGCCCCACACGATTCTCAATGCGCTGCTGGACAGAAGCCAGACCAAAGGTAGTACACATCCGTGCCATAACACGAGTACATCATTCGAGCCCAGCACGTAACGAACGACCATGGCGCTCGCCCACAAAGGGAAGATCAAACTGAGAGCGATTGCGGCTTTCCGATTTCCACAGGGCATGGCCATTACAGATAACCAAATGACGGCAGCTGAGCACGCAAGCGGAGTCTGCATCGCGATCGATCCGAAACTGGCCAAGGCAAGCTGCGGCACAACCAAACAGCCGATCCCTGCGAGAGTCAAAGTCAAGGTCAGGTCGCACAAAGGGACAACAAAGGCATCCAACAAGCTCACGTTATTCGAGCGGGATCTACTCTCGAATGCGTTTGTTTCCAAGATATTCCATCGGACCCCTAGCCCGGATCGCTTTATACTAAGCAAGTTCCCCGAAGGTATCAGCACGCCGACGCCGAGCAACCATCGACTGGTCAAACACACGCTTGCTACGGTGACCATACCCAAGTCCACCGCTTGCCAAACGGAAACAAGATCCTTGGCGATCAATGAAAATGCGCATTGCGATGTAAACAGGCCTGCGACAAGCCAGAAAGTCAATCCATAACCATAGATGCGTTGGCGAACGGTTTGCAATCCCCATATACAAACGAGAATAACGCATTGTGCAATTTCGGCTGGCCCCCACCCTGACGGAAACTTCAGTGCGCAGATCACAAGCCACCAACTGCTCAAGCCTGTAGCCATGAGTAGCCCAAGCGTATAACACAGGTCGGTGGGAGTACCAATCCGCAAGGTTGTCATTGCAGCCTTTTGTTTGTCAGGAATCGGTATCGACTCAATCCAACGATCGGGCCAACTGGTTGCCAGCAGTAGAAACGAGACGAAACTCAGGCAGACTGGAATGAACGCATTGGGCAACGCGACAATCGCAACCGAATCGAGAAACGGAACCAAGGTCGTCCCGGCGATCAACAAGGCAACCGCAATAGGCAACACATAGCGTCGGTCGGAGTACAACCGAGCCAAGAATGCAAACAGTGCAACGTTTACAGTTGACACCAAGAAAAGAGCTTTCCAGTGTCCGACCGACATCATAAAGAGCCCCAACGCCAGCATGGTTGTAAAGTGTTTCAGAGGTTGGCTAAACTCAAATTCTCGTCGCTTGCCGAAGTACCGGCTCGCAATCGCGCCGCCGAGAATCAATGGCAAGTACGTTAGTCCGTAAAATGCGAGGGGCAGTTTGTCTTCCTGAACACCTCGCGCAGCCAATGTCTTGAATTGATTTACCAACTCGCTTGCCAAAGTTGGGACACATTGATAGGCGATGGTCATTAGAACCAAACTCGCCCATGCGAAGCCGCGATGCCGTGTATCCTTTGCGGCTAGAGCCATTAGGAACGCTGCTAATGTTGCCGCCGGAACGGCAGCATAGGTCGTCGGTCCGATGTACGAGAAACCATAGAAAGAAAGACAAACTCCTGCTGCCACTAAAACTAAGCCAATGAATACAGGCAGGACAATGCTCCAGGGCAAGGGACGAACCAAGTCCCCCGTTCTTTGTCGAAAAACGTTGGCCACAGTGCGAGCCGTCATAAAAACAGTGGCGGCAACAAGGATGCAGCCGAGTCCAATCCACTCGACAGGCATTTGGCCCATCGTCTTCACGCAGAGCAAAATGACAAACTGAAGCGACAGCAAGCCTATGGGAAAGAAGCCAAACACTCGAGGCATGCGATGCTCCTCGGTCAACCAGAAGACATGTCGATTCACCTTGACAGCTCCGATCGTCATCACCAACCAAAGTGCTGCCGAAACGGCTAGGGCAATACGTGGTGTGGATACGCTGGGCATCGCTCCCGCCATGCAAAGCAAAACGTAGCTAGCATGAAACGAGGGCTGCGATGCGTGAAGCCATTGCGCAAAAATCCGATGCGACGCCATCGCCGCAAACAGAATGGCCGGAACCAACAACAGGAAGGTAGGGATTGCCGACAATACTCCGAAGGTCGAAGAAGACTCCATCGACGGAATCGAATGCGACAGCCAACTGAGCGCCAAAAAACAGACTGGCAACAGCAGCAGCGTCAGGCCATGCATGACCTTGGCCGTTGTCATCAGTTGCAAACGAACGCGACACAATTCGGCAAAGCCATATACGGATGCAGAATAACCGAGAATGGTCAGGAATTTGATTGCGGAAGGCCATTGGGACCACTGACGTGTGACCAGCATTAGCGAGGAGCCAAAAACGATGGCTGAACCGATCAGCAACAACCATTTGATGTTTCGTTCTTGAAAAAAATTGTTAGCAAAGCGTTCCATAAAAGAACTTGAGGCAATTGGCGGAATGCTCTCTGTATTTGAATCAAGGCGATCGAACGCCGGAGTGTCCGGTTCTGCTTTGACGTTGTCTTGGAGCGAGTCCGATTCGAGTGCAGCAACTTTGGGCATAGCGTATTCCCCTGCAAAAGCGGTTTGCGAAATCATTCACAAACAGCTCATTACAAGTTGCGTGCCGTATCTTGAATTTTGGTCGGCATCCAGCGGCGCTCTAGATCGTAAAGCGAATACGAGCGAGCACTTACGAAAACGACGGTTTTGGCGAGATTGATAGAACGCGTCGGTGCTGCAGTACGCGTATTGCGGCGAAACGCAGCTTTGCGCATGCGGCGACGGTCACTCCACGAACTACCATTATGTTATTCGAACATGTTTGGCGATTTGAATTGACTTGATGCGAGTACGAGCACGAGTACGAGTACGTGTAGAGGCAGAGGACGGGTAGGATTAAAATCCCAAGAGAAAGCGAGCGTTATGCTGCGCGCGAATTAGAGAATGCTCGATTCGAGACGGAGACGTCTGACCAATCTAGCGTTTGAGAAGTTGCCCGGAGAATGCCCATGCGATCGGCCAGCCGCTTGGTCAAATGGGAAGCGAAATTTGCTGCGGTATGGTAGTCAATGAAGTTGCGAGCGGAATCTCCAATTTGAAAGCTAGGGCTCTGCTCGAGCGAGTTGCGAATGTTGCACGCAAACTCAACCGGCAAATTCGTGTTGCAGGTTGTGCCCAAAGAAAACTCGTTGATGATTTCCTGCATCCACCCGATCGAATTCGCTAGAACTGGGACACCCGCCGCAGCCGCTCGAATAACAATGCTGGCTGAGTATCGATGATTCGGATACGGAGTGCAAACGACGTCAGCTCCGATGCAAGCTGCCCATAGTTCGTCGCTTGTCAAATGCCGGTCAATGCTGATCACTCGGCCCGACTGCATCAGCGAGTTGTAGCGCGAGTTGAGCGCATCGCGAACCTCGTCCGTGGACTTTCCAGCAAGCAATACGCGGTCGGTCGGTTTGAGACTCGACAGGGC
>JBEBHM010000287.1:0-9914 GCA_040080875.1 Pirellula sp. | reverse complement strand
TTGTCCTGCAACCACATTAAAACCAAGCATATTCACGTCGGTGTCGGGAGAGATGCTTGCTGAGATAACGGTCGGTGTCGCCAAAACGGCACCCAGTGACGCTGCTTCGGAAATGGCGTCATTCAAATCAGCCAAGGCGATCGAGGCCGTTTGCACAGTCAGCTGATAATTGCCAATCGAATAGAAACCGCCTTGCGTGTCTGAATTTCCAGTCAACGGATCGTACAGTGCGTTGTTCGCATTGGAAACTCCGAGGTAGTACGTCCCGCCAACAGCAAAGGTATATCGCAAGTAGGCATCGAACCCAACCGAATTCTCGCCGACTGCCGAGGCATCGCTGTTGAAGGCGAGCTGTTGACCGGAAGCGTTGAAGAGACGAATGAAAGAGTCCAATCCCTCTGGCCCATTCGAATTCGTGTCGATATCAAAGTCGACTATTTGCCCAGCGATGACGGAAAAGGCGACCATATTCACATCGATGTCGGTCGCAATCGAAGCGCTTACGGTGGTTGGAATATTGGTCACTGCACCTAATGAAGTCGCCTCAGAAAGTGCATCGTTCAAGTCGACCGGAATCGCTTGAATCGACAGCTGATAGTTTCCCGTAGTGTTGGATCCACCCACTGTGTCGCCGTTGCCCGTGAGCGCATCGTATTGAGTATTGTTGTAGTTTGATATGCCGACGAAATAATTACCCGCAGTCGCGAAACTTTTGCGCAGGTATGCATCGAAACCGACGAAGTTTTCGCCCGGTGCAGCACCGTCATTGTTGAATGCGAGTTCGGACCCTTGGGCATTGAACAATCTGAGATACGATCCAAGACCGCCGGGGCCGTTGAACGATGTGTCGATGTCAAAGTCGATCAACTGACCTGCACTCACCGTGAAGCCGTACAGGTTGACGTCCGTATCGACCGAGAGGTTGGAACTGACGGTCGTTGCGATCGTCGTTATCAATCCCAATGAAACGGCTTCCTGAATCGCATCGTTGGTGTCCTCTGGGTTTCCCATGCTGGCGGAGTTGATGATCAACTGGTATGCACCTACTGAATGGAACCCACCTGCCGTATCTCCGTTTCCTGTCGTCGGGTTGTACGAGAAGTTGTTGGCGTTTGAAACGCCAATGTAATAATTTCCCGCTTGGGCAAAGGTGAATCGAAGATAGGCGTCAAATCCAACCGTTCCTTCACCGGGTGCTGCGGCATCATTGTTAAACGCAAGCTCGGCACCTTGAGAATCGAAGAGACGCACGAATGACCCTAATCCTCCAGGTCCATTGTTCGTCGTGTCGATGTCGAAGTCGACGACCTGTCCCGCAGTGACGCTGAATCCCACCATGTTCACGTCGATGTCGGTAATGATCGACCCATTCACGATGGCAGGTGAAGAAGTAATTGCACCCAACGGTGAAGCTTCTGCAATCGTATCGTCGTTGTCGGATGGCAACGCGTTCAATATCAGCTGATAAGCGCCGGTCGAGTTGGCACCTCCGGACACATCTCCGTTGCCGGTAACAGGATCGTACTGCGTGTTGTTTGAGTTGGACACTCCGATGTAGAACGTGCCGGAGTTTGGGAATACAAAGCGCAAGTATGCATCCAAGCCAATTGAGTTTTCACCAGGTGCAGCGGCATCATTGTTCAATGCTAACTGTGCTCCTTGACCATCAAACAACCGCAGGTAGGAGCCCAAACCACTTCCACCGTTGAGCGCAGTATCGATATCAAAGTCGACAATTTGGCCCGCAGTAACCACGAACCGGACCATGTTCACGTCGGTATCGGGCGAAATGCTGGCGGCGATAACCGCTGGAATCGTCGAAATGGCCCCGATAGATACTGCTTCCGCGATTGAATCGTCGACATCCGAAACGGCAACCGGTGCCGTCTGCAGGATTAGCTGGTAGTTGCCTATCGAGTATTGTCCGCCTGGCGTGTCTCCGTTTCCAGTCATCGGATCATATTGGGTATTGTTGAAGTTCGACAAGCCCAGATAGTAGGTCCCACTCGTCGCAAACGTATAGCGCAGGTACGCGTCGAATCCAATGATGTTCTCACCCGGAGCTGCCGCGTCATTGTTGAATGCGAGGACTTGTCCCTGAACATCGAATAATCGCACAAACGACTGCAATCCACCGGCGCCATTGAGGCTGGTGTCGACGTCGATGTCGACCACTTGGCCCGCGCTCACAGTGAAAGCCACCATGTTCACGTCGATGTCGGTTACGATCGACGAATTGACCGTAGTAGGGGTCGGCGAGATCGCGCCCAGCAGAGTCGCTTCGCCAATCGAGTCGTTGTTGTCGATTGGAAGTGCTTGAACAATCAACTGATACGCACCCGTGGAGTTTGGACCGCCTGGCGTATCGCCGTTACCGGCGACAGGATCGTATTGGGTATTGTTGGAATTCGAGACGCCGATGTAATAAGTGCCTGCAGCTTGAAATGTCGTTCGCAAGTAGGCGTCAAACCCAACGGTGTTTTCGCCTGGTGCTGCCGCATTGTTATTGAACGCCAACTGAGTTCCCGTCGAATCAAATAGACGCAGGTACGAACCTAATCCGCCAGCACCGTTCAACGTCGTATCGATGTCAAAGTCGACGACTTGCCCCGCTGTGACTGTGAATTTGTACATATTCACGTCGATGTCAGGCGAGATGCTGCCGCTGGTTGTGTTCGGACTAACGGAAATCGAACCCAAGGAAACTGCTTCTGAAATCGTGTCATTCAAATCCGAGGTCACAACAGGCGCCGATTGGATGATCAACTGATAGCTTCCAATCGAGTGTTGTCCACCCGGAGTATCGCCATTTCCCGAGAGAGGGTCATATTGGGCATTGTTGAAATTCGACACGCCCAAGTAGTAGGTTCCGCTGACAAGAAACGTGAATCGCAAGTACGCGTCAAATCCAATCGTATTTTCGTCTGGAGCAGCAGCGTCATTATTGAAGGCCTGCACTTGTCCCTGCGAATTGAATAAGCGAATGTAGGAACCTAACCCGCCCGGCCCATTGCTGGTCGTGTCGATGTCAAAATCGACCGATTGGCCAGCCGTGATGGTGAAGGCAACGATGTTGACGTCAATGTCGGTAAGGATCGATGCGTTGACTACCGTTGGAGTGGAGGTAACAGCACCCAATAACGTCGCTTCGGCAATCGAGTCATTGGTGTCGATCGGCAACGCTTGCACGATCAATTGATAAGCGCCGGTCGCATTCGCACCGCCGGAGGTGTCGCCGTTCCCCGTGACCGCATCGTATTGAATGTTATTGAAATTGGACACGCCGATGAAATACGTGCCGGCAGATTGAAACGTGAATCGCAAATACGCATCGAATCCGACCGAGTTTTCTCCAGGCGCGGCGGCGTCGTTGTTGAAGGCCAATTGGACGCCGGATGAATCAAACAATCGCAAATAGGATCCCAGCCCGCTCGAACCGTTGAGCGAAGTGTCGATATCGAAGTCCACGACTTGCCCTGCGGTCACAGTAAACCGATACAAATTAACATCGGTATCGGGCGAAATGTTGGCGCTTACCGAGATGGGTGTCGTTGAGATCGGACCTAAAATATCGGCCTCTACCATGGAGTCGTTGAGATCTAACACCGACGCAGGGGCGGTTTGGATGGTTAACTGATAGACTCCGATCGAATGCAGACCACCTGCCGCATCTCCGTCGCCAGTGACTGGGTTGTATTGGATGTTATTGAGATTGGAAACACCTAGAAAGTACGTTCCGCCGGTCGCAAAGGTGTATCGCAAATACGCATCGAAGCCCAGCAAGTTCTCACCCGGAGCCGTCGCGTCATTGTTGAACGCCAATAATTGGCCTTGTGCATTGAATAATCGGATAAAGGATCCCAGGCCGCCGGGGCCGTTGCTCGGCGTGTCGATATCGAAATCGACCACCTGTCCATTGCTGACGTTGAACGCCACCATGTTCACGTCGACGTCCGTGACGATGGTCGAATTCACGACGGTGGGAGTCGAAGTGATTGCGCCCAGTTGGCTTGCTTCGCCAAGGGAATCGTTCGTATCGGTGGGAAGAGCCAAAACCGTGAGTTGATAGGTGCCGGTCGCATTCGCACCGCCTGATACGTCACCATTGCCAGAGATCGGATCGTACTGAATGTTATTGAAATTCGAGACGGCTACAAAATACGTACCAGCTGACGAAAAGGAGTAACGCAGGTACGCATCAAAGCCAACCGTGTTTTCGCCTGGCGCAGCGCCATCATTGTTGAAGGAAAGTTGAACTCCCGTCGAATTGAAGAGTCGCAAGTACGAACCCAATCCGCCCGTTCCATTCAGCGTCGTATCGATGTCGAAATCGACGACTTGACCTGCCGTAACCGAAAAGCTGTACATGTTCACGTCGGTGTCGGGCGATAGGTTGGCGCTGACTGTCGACGGGGTGATCGAAGCTGCACCCAACGCAATGGCTTCCGAGATCGTATCGTTCAAGTCGGATACCACCGTCGGGGCAGTTTGGATACTGAGTTGGTAGCTTCCAATGGAGTTCATTCCACCGGGTGTGTCGCCGGTTCCATTGATCGGGTCGTATTGGATGTTGTTGTAGTTCGATGTGCCGAGATAATAGGTCCCTCCTGTTGCAAAGGTGTATCGCAAGTAGGCATCAAAGCCGATTGTGCTTTCGCCAGGTGCAGCAGCGTCGTTGTTAAATGCCAACACTTGACCTTGGGAATTAAACAATCGGATGTATGACCCAAGGCCTCCCGCACCGTTGAGCGTTGTATCGATGTCGAAGTCGACGATCTGGCCCGAACTGATACTGAACGCCACAATGTTGACGTCGATGTCGGTGATGATGGACGCATTGACGACCGAGGGTGTTGCCGTTATCACACCCAAATGTGCCGCCTCGGTCAAGATGTCGTTGGTGTCGATTGGCAACGCTTGTAAGATGAGCTGATACGCGCCAACGGTATTCGAACCACCTGCAACATCACCCTCACCCGTAATGGGGTTGTACTGTGTGTTGTTGAAATTTGACACACCGATGAAAAATGTGCCAGCGGATGCAAATGTGTGTCGTAAGTAGGCATCGAAACCGACGCTGTTTTCGCCCGGCGCTGAGCCATCGTTGTTGAAGGCCAATTGGGTTCCGCTCGCATCAAAAAGGCGCAAATACGATCCCAACCCACCCGACCCATTCAGCAACGTGTCGATATCAAAGTCGACCACTTGTCCTGTTCCAACGGAAAAACTGTAGACATTCACATCTACATCGGGCGACAGAGTTGCGCTCGTAGTGATCGGTGTCGTGGAAACGGTGCCCAACGAAATCGCTTCTTGGATCGTGTCGTTGGAGTCTGGCAAGACTACGGGTGCGGTCTGCAGTATCAGCTGGTAGCTGCCAATGGAGTACAAGCCGCCCTCAGCGTCGCCATTACCGTTGAGCGGGTTGTACTGAGTGTTGTTGAAGTTCGACACACCCAAATAGTAGGTATTTGCCGCTGCAAACGTGTAACGCAAATAGGAATCGAAACCGAGCGTGTTTTCTCCCGGTGCAACGCCATCATTGTTGAATGCGAGTTGCTGCCCTTGTGCATTGAACAGACGAATAAACGATCCAAGACCACCCACTCCATTGGCCGTGGTATCGATGTCGAAATCGACCGTTTGTCCCGCAATGACCGAAAAGCCTACCATATTGACGTCGATGTCCATGACAAGATTAGCGGTCAGAGTCTTTGCCGTCGAAGTAATACCTCCGAGTTGCAGGGCCTCGGAAATTGCGTCGTCGAGATCCACCGGCAAGGCTTGCAAGGTCAAGATGTAGTCACCCGTGGCGTACAATCCGCCAGAAGTATCCCCGTCACCTGAGACTGCGTTGTATTGAACGTTGTTGAAGTTAGAAACACCCAAGAAATAGGTACCAGCGTCAGCAAATGCATACCGAAAGTACGAATCGAAGCCTAAGACGTTTTCTCCCGGTGCCGATCCATCGTTGTTTGCGGCAAGTTGTTGGCCAAACTGGTTGAAGAGTCGTATGTACGTTCCAAGTCCTTGGGGACCGTTGAAGGGCGTGTCGATATCAAAATCGACCACCTGTCCGGCACTCACCGTAAACCCGACCATGTTGACATCGGTGTCGGGAGAAATGCTTGCACCAACAGTCCGTGGAGTTACGGCCAACGCTCCGAGCATAAGCGCTTCCGAGATGGAGTCGTCCAGATCGGCACGAGCTAATCTTTTTTCCAGAACTTCAAATCGAAGTAAGTGCTTCCAGCGACGACGCAACTCGGCCTTTCTTGCATGGAAACCCGCTCGATCCAGCAGGCTGTTCCAATGGAATGGGTTCGACTCGCACATTAAAAACTCACTTGTTCAGGGTAAAGCCATCCGCTCAGAATCATGGCGAATCCTCATGATCGCATCCCGACTTGCAACTGATGGCTGCAAAAACTATGCCACGTATGGTACAAGCCTGCATTTTCCCGCCATCGGGCCGTTGACTTGCCCATGTTTCATTAGACACGACCGAAGCACATACCATGTCCGACGTAACCCACATGTTGTCGCAAATCGAATCTGGCGATCCTGTGGCGGCAGCGCAATTGTTGCCGTGGAGGTTCGTGCCAATGAGGATCAACTCATTTTTCTTCCGCAGTACCGGTCATAGGAACGAAAGCAACACCGGCGATCCTGGTACGCTTCAGGGCTCCTTCCAAAGATTTTTCGATGAGCACAAGCTCCTGCGAGTAGGAACCAACCGGAATGACTAGCCTGCCACCCAGTGCAAGCTGATCGAGGAGTGGTTGAGGAACATGATCTGGTGCGGCGGCGACGACAATGATCTGAAACGGGGCTTTTTCGGGCCACCCTTGATAGCCGTCCCCAAAACGAACTTCAACGTTGTGATGCCCAAGTCTCTTCAATCGAGAACGGGCTTGCTCGGCCAACGGCTCGACAATCTCTATACTGTAGACTTCTTTGACCAATTCGGACAACACGGCGGCCTGATATCCGCAGCCCGTACCAATATCCAAAGCTCGATCGCTGGGCTGTGGTTTCACCAATTCGGTCATCAAGGCAACTATGTAAGGCTGCGAAATGGTTTGATGGTAGCCGATTGGCAGTGGGCAATCATCGTAAGCTTGGCTATGCAAATTCTCTGGAACGAATAGATGGCGAGGGATTCGCTTCATGGCGTCCAAAACGCGCTCGTCACGGATTCCTCGCCGACGGATCTGCTGTTCGACCATGTCCAATCTATCACGCGACCAGGGGTCCTTCTCGGAGGATATTTGCTCATTCATTTTATTCTTAGGGGATGCGTTGAGACCTTGGACATTCGGAACATTTCCTGTCAAAGTTGCATTGTCGATAGTGTTGCGACTACAGCTTCCAAACATAAGCAAAAGGCTGACTACGCTCATGGAATGAATTTTCATAGATCAACTCATGTTTCGATGCGTTTGAGACGGTATCGGCGATTTACCACACCGAAAACTCGCCACGGATAATGCGAAGACTAAACTTGTGTATTTCAGCCAACTCCTCTTCGATGATCGCTTTCACAGCCGGTTCAACGTCCGGTAGGTCGATCCCGCTGCGAAGGATGACATGCGAAGCGGCGAGCATCGGCTTGTTGATCGGCTGTCCGATCTGGCTGCATAGCCAAACATGAACTTCATCCACTCCTTCGACACGTTGAATCACTTCATTGGCGATGTGGTGGGTTAGCAAGGAATAAATCTTACCAACGTGACTGACCGGGTTTTTCCCCGCCGCCGCCTCATTGCTGATGGGACGGTTGAGAGGAATGAGGCCGTTCACACGATTTCCACGACCGACCTGCCCGCAGTCACCACCCTCTGCAGAAGTACCCAAGACAGTCAGATATATTCCTCCCTCCCCACGCGCCGGATCGTCCAACGTGTTCAGTTGAACGGTTACTTGGTCAAGCGTTTGCAGCCTGCCCTCAAGATATTCAATTAACGCAAGTCGAATCTCTTCCTTGCGGCTAAAGTAACTTTGGGAATCGGCAACAAATCGATCCACAAATGCGATGGCGACGGTCAAAAACAAATGGCGATCTCGACGTATCCCCATGACTTTGACGTCCTCTCCCGCTTCGGGGAAACTCACATGGAAGTCGTTCGAGTTCAACCATCGTTCGGTGTCGAGGACCAGCCGTTCGGTTTCGGTCAGCGGAGCGTAACCAACGGCAGCAGAAGTATCGTTTGCGACGATGACCTTTCTTTCAAAAATATCCGTAAGTTCTGGCGACCCTGATTTCAATTCGTTCTGGAACACGACATGCTGGTCCGGATCGACGAACCTTAAGTTTTTACGAAGCCTGTTCCGGACTGCAGCTTCAGCGATACTCGCCACGTCGATATGCTTGCTGTTGAAGCTGCTCGTAGCTCGGTCACCCAAAACGAACCGCATCGGCTCCAGGATTTTGCCACCACCAAGCATCGGTTCAGAGCGGCCTGCAACAAGCATCGCCTTGTCCGCATTGTAGTGCAGGATGCGATCAAAAGCGGCAGCATACTCGCGACACAGCGCCAGCGACACTTCTTCAGCGGCGGCATCGCAAAGCGAGTCAGGATGCCCTTTTCCCTTGCGTTCCACCAACTCGAAACCCTGCCGAGCAAGAGGCAGCCTATTCAAGTCTTCTAATACAATTAACTTGCTGGTCATTCGACGATTCCTATCTCAGGCTCAGTAATCCCATCCAAGAATCTCGTCATTCGTACATCGTCCACGCACCGTCACACTGCAAACTCTGTGCCGCAGATGCAACTCCGTGCCGCGCAGTTCGCATGGGAGCGCACATCGAAAAACGCGTACAATATCACCACTCCGCATATGCGATGCATCCCAACTACACGGAGATAGATCTTCAACGAACGAGTGCCAGCGGGCAGTGAAGATGTTGAATCATCAGTTGCACGAGCGGTTCTTCATCGACGAGGTTCGTGCGATTGAGTAACGCCAATCGAAAACAGCGTTTACCAACTTTCAGTTTTTGAATGATACATTCCATCGACGAAATGATCTCGACACTCAATCCAGCTGGGCTAGGTTGTTCTTGGATGATCTTGTTGGTTTGGTCACGCAGTTCTTCAAAACTAATCCCGGGCTTGGGTACCAGGAACACGATCAGTTCCGTTGCCGCCGAGCGGCAAAGTTGTATGGCAATTTGGAGTGCTCGAAAAGCGCAGCTGGTACCATCCATAATCACGACGATTTGCTTTGGTGGCTTGTTTCCACCTAGCAAACTAGGACTGGAAGCTGGCGTGAGGCCTCTTGCTAAGCGTCGATTCGCATTGGGTAACCAATCAAGAATCGAACTATTTGGTTCCACGATCGTTAAGTCCGCCCTTTCGGCTGCAGCAAAGGTGGTCGCAAGCAGTTGGCCTCGGCAAACTTCAAACGCCCACTCGACACGTACTCGCCTCGCATTTGCGATCAGAGCACGTTTGGCTTCCTCCGCGTTGGCGCGACAAGTTCGTTCGATACCTTCAAGATTGAGCGGACGAGGCGAAGCTGAAGTGCCGCCGATCTCGCAAGCAAAAGGCATGCATGCGAGCCTGAATAGGTTTTCGTCTTCCACGAAAATGCCGTGCAATTCTGCCCGAAGATCGGCCGCCAATTCTGCAGCGGTCTCCAACGTGATACCCATGCGGCGCGAGTTGTCAAAAGCGACCAAGATTCGCTGAATTCCCTGTTGTATCGCTTCGGTCATGGAGGCGTTCCTTTCGAATCTCCGGGCAAAGTAGTTCGACGGTGTCCATGGTTTCGCTTCCGGAGTTGATTCAATACTTGCAGTCGCGATTCCACACGTTGATTAAAACTGCCGTTAGGAAATTGACCTTGTTCGTCCCGCAAACCCGCGTCGATGCCACTGAGTAAAGTCATGGCTTGATCGACGTCTTTGA
>JBEBHM010001011.1:0-2627 GCA_040080875.1 Pirellula sp. | reverse complement strand
GTTTCACCAGGCAAACACCATTATACAAAAACTTTATGAAAAATCCGAAACCGAACATTGACAAACCGGAACCCATAGAAGGGGGCCGGGGGGTGAGGGGTGTATTCATGCGGCAATCCCATTGGCTCATCGGATGCTTTTTTGCGGTTTGCTTCGCCTCCCAGATCCACGCAGAAGATGGCCTCGATCGGTTGAAACTCGATCGATTGGAAAAGCAACATGACGCCATCGCGGAGCTTCGATCGAAACGTACCGAACCGCGCGTCGAACGTCCTTATCAGGACTATCGAGCTAATCTCCACGTTCATTCGGCTTTCTCTCACGATAGCCGTGGCAAGATAGAACAGATTGTCGCCGCCGCAAAAGCCGCAGGCTCCCAAGTGATCCTGTTCACCGAACATCCTGCAACTCATTACGATTTCCTAACCGACGGACATCAAGGCATCCGAGATGGCGTGCTCCTCGTTCCCGGGGCTGAGATGAAGGGGTTCCTAGTATTTCCCAAACATAACGTCCAAGCGTTTGCAGGTGCGGACAAGCAAGAGTTCTCCAACATCGTTCGCGGTCGTGGTGGATTGACCTTCGTCTCGCATCTCGAGGAACGCATGGACTGGCAGATCCATGGCGCCACCGGTTGCGAAATCTACAATACGCATGCCGATTTTAAAGATGAGTCGCGACTCATCGCTTCGCTCAAGAATCCACTTTGGTTGATTCAGGCAAAAAAGCTGTTCGACCGTTATCCACAAGAATCGTTTTCGGCACTCATGGATTACCCAGCAGATTACTTAAGACGCTGGGACGAACTCTGCTTGATCCACCCGCACAGCGGCGTGTCCGCCAACGACGCGCACCAAAACGTGGGACTTGTGGTGCGGCTTATTGATGGCGGGAAAGTGCAAGTCGAAGATCCGCTCGGCGAAAAAATCTTGGAACTGGATCGATCGATCTTTGCAGCCATTCAAGAAATACCGCCTAGCACTCCCGTGGGAACCGAGTTGTTTCGGATGCAAATCGATCCGTATGAAAACAGCTTGCGCCACGTGGGCACTCACTTGCTGATGAAGGAACTTAGTGTTGATGCAACGTGGGAGTCGCTCAACTCCGGCAGAGCGTTCGTCGCATTCGATTGGCTTGCGGATTCAACCGGTTTCGATTTTGTCGCAATGCAATCTGAGGGGAGAATCGAAATGGGGAGCCAAGCCGATTGGAAACCCAATACCAAGTTTCGTGCCGTCGCAACTCATTCGGTGCAATGGCGATTGAAACGGAATGGAAAATCCATTTACGAGACGACGGGACTCGCGCTCACTCACGATGTGGCTGAACCTGGAGTCTATCGCGTAGAAGCTTGGCTGAACGTCGCGGATCGCGAACACGCGTGGATTTTGTCCAACCCGATCTATTTACGGTAGGACGTAGGTCTCTGAACGACCCGACACGGGCGCGAACACCCGAGCGGCCTTGTGCCGCTCGGTGAACCAGGCTCTGTAGCTAGCGAACCTCACGCTCCAGTCGGACGAGCCGACGTGGGGGCGGACCGCGGACCCCAACGGCCTTGTGCCGCTCGGTGAACCAGGCTCTGTAGCTAGCCACGGACCGCGTTCATATTGTACGCCCCAGTTGTTCCAGCATAGAAACTTGGTCGCCAGATCGGATTGACCTTCATTCGCTGACAAGTTTCATTCATGAGAGCCAATGCGATCGACTCGGGTGACTCTGCAACAACACCACGAAGGCCGACATGCAGATGATCTGGCATCACAGAAAGAGCAGCCAATCGATAGCCACGATCGAGCGAGATCGCTTGCACTTGTTCGAACAGTTCACCAAGGAACTGCAAACTACGAATACGGTGCCGATCCTCTACGACGAATACCAAATGCAGCTGGTACCAGTAGCGGCCACTGGAAACTTCCAATTCTTTAGACCACTGGTCATCCTCCCAGTGGCGAGTGAATGCAGAGAGCTGCTCCGCATACTTCTCATCACAGAACTCGGCGGCAATGACTTGATTGCGAATATAGTTTTGCACATCGTTTTCAGTGTTGTTCCCGATCGATCGCAAGGAAACTTTGCGAGAAAATTGAAATGGGAGTTTTTTTGCACGAAAGGCATGGTCGATGCGTCCCTTCAGTCGTGCGACAATCATGGACGGAACAACATTTGGCTTGGTGCTTACGATGATCTGCCACTGATCGGCATCGCTCCGTCGTTCGAGCAATCGGACTCCATCATTCTCCCAACGCGACTTCAACAATTCCCACTCCGATGAATCCAGCGATGGAAACGAACCAGTCGAAGGCCAGCCTGTCCAAGACCAGCGTAGCGCATACGCGACGTTGGTGTTATCAGGTCGATAATAGTCGAGTTGACACATGATCGCTTTCCTTCGGAAGTGTTACTGTTACTCGAGTGTTTAGTAGATTTTAGCAAACTGGAAACGAGCCGAACTAGGCGCGGACCCCAGCGGCCTCGTGCCGCTCGGTGAACCAGGCTCTGTAGCTGACGAACCTTACGCTCCAGTCGGACGAGCCGACGTGGGGGCGGACAAGCGGGACCCCAGCGGCCTCGTGCCGCTCGGTGAACCAGGCTCTGTAGCTGACGAACCTTACGCTCCAGTCGGA
>JBEBHM010001010.1:0-2627 GCA_040080875.1 Pirellula sp. | reverse complement strand
TGTTACCGCCCGTCATCCAACCGATTCGAGAAACGCCATTAACGATGGTCTGATCATGCCCGTGCGACCATTTCATCTTGAGGCTATCTTTCGACTCTGCGCCAGAGGATTGATTGCCAATTCGTTGCTTGTAGCTCACTTCGATCGGATCTGCCGGGTCGTGGTCGACGACTCGCCCTTGTTCGACGTAGACGCATGGGACCCTGTCGCCGGTTGCGGGCATGAGAAAATGGTAGTCAAAGCCGATGTCGCTCGGGTTGGGTTTGATTTCCTGGTTCCAGTCGACTTTCCCTTGCCCCATGCCTAGGTGCCATTTGCCTACGACTCCGGTTTTGTAACCTTTTGATTTCAGGATCGTTGCCACGGTGGTGGAGCCCGGCTGGATGATAAGGTCAGCGTCACCGGGCAACACACCTGTCCCTTTCTGTCGAAAAGCATATTTGCCGGTGAGCATCGCATAGCGAGACGGTGTGCACGTTGCAGCGGAGCAGTGCGCGTCGGTCATGCGCATTCCTTCGCGTGCAATCCGATCGATGTTGGGAGTCTGAAAGCTGGCGGAACCGTTGCAAAAAACATCGCCAAAGCCAACGTCATCACCATAGATCACAACGATGTTGGGCGTATCGGCAGATCCGACGATTGGGAAAATCGCCGTAGAACAAATGAAGGTACAAAGTGCAAGCAAGGAGCTGATTTTCATGGCCGAATACGTTAGGTTGGTTTCTGGGAGTTGGCTGTTGGTGGGCGCCAAGCGGGCAGCGAACTCTTCTTGATATTATTATAGCAATTGACCGCACCTTGTTCCAGGATTTCTTCTTCGTCCACAATCAATGGATAGAACACGGCGACAAGCGGGTGCGCCGGATCTTCTCGCCGGACTTTTGAGATGGCGTTCGCCAACACTATCGACTGGATAATACGAGTCCAGGGTGCTAGGGATTGCTTTGTTGTTCTCTTTGTCGATAGACTTCGATGGCTGATTGGAAGGTTGCTTTGGCTTCGGTGCGTTCTCGGGTGGCGATATTTTTTTCGCGTTGAGCCCACAATTGTTCGATGGTTTCTACGCACCAACGTGCACTCGCTTTCGATGCGCGTATAGGCTTGTCGTCGACGATGATGTCGATTGGGTTGGTATGCAAATGGGGGAAGACTCTCAGGGCGATCCAACTGGACTGAACGATGTCCACCGTGAACTCGACAACTCGTTCGTCACCGGTGCATTCGATGGTTTGCGATTGTACCGATTGGCCGTTCACGATCAATTCTACATCGCGTTTGCCAGGCTCGACCCATTCGTCGGACTTTGATCCATGAAGCGTTACGGTATCGCCGACAAATCTCTTGCCACCCTCAGGGAATCGCGTCGCGTAGGCTACGGACTTGCGCATTTTTGGAGCCATCGCAATGCGTGAGCGAATTTTAATCTTGGATGGCGTGGACAACTTGAGCGAGTCACCGAGCGAGGCGGAACGGTCTGCCGATACTGCGTCGAATTGTAATGCATGCGCGTAACCATCTGAAACATACGAACGCCCGGCTGCCAACCCTGCACACCAATCGTCGAAATCGACACGATCGACATTTCCCAGTTGAACATAAACCCGTCCTTGTCCAACCGAGTTGCCACTCATGCACGGAAAGTCCGTCTCGCCACTAGCTTTTAGGGGAAAGCCGCAATTGAGGATGTGATACCACATGTTCCATTCCGCAATCCTGGCCGTGTCCATGGTACTAATGAAATCGCATACTCCTTGGGCGACCGCGACTGGTAATTCCATTGCTCCGACGCTATTCATTTCCGGGATCGCGAGATTTGGAAGTGTGTCTGCTGATGCGTCGATGGCCGTATGCAATTCGACGCGAGAGAGTCCGCGATCCTTGTCGATATCGATCTCGTCAAACGCGGCAGGGAGTAGCCCCACCGCAGCTTCTGCTTTAGATACAAGCCCGCTCGAATCGGCATCCAGCCGCTTTAGCATGCGATCGCTGGCCCGCGCGGGATCGATTTGCAGACCGCTTGCGGAGTGCGCGAAGCCTGTTACTCCACCTTGTGCCTTGGCCCATTTCAATGCAGGTGTGGCCCAAGTAGGCCAGCCTTTTTCCTTGGTTCCATCGGAGCCAGGAAAGTATTGTTCACGCAAATTCAGGAGACACACGTGCCCAAGTGCTTGCGAGCCAAAGCCGCTGATTTCGATGTCGTACTTGAGCAACGTTTTGCGGCGGCTGATCTTGTCGATATTGGGCCGAAAAAAGTGTCGTTGGAAATCGAAACATGGCCCCCAAGTCAAGATACAACCCACATTGAGTCCTTCGCCTGCGACTTGGCGAAACATATCCTGTGGCGTGACACCTTCGGTTGGAGAAGTGTAGTGAGCACAACCTGCGCCATGAATATGATGATCGCCGCTATACCACCCTGACTTCGACGGACTGACCCAACGCTTGAGTTGAAATTGCCACTGGTTTTGGTGTGAGGCCGACGCCGGTTTTTGCTGAGGGGCCGATACCGAGAGTGGCTTGCTCTGAACAATCGACTCGGGGCCTTGCGTGTATTCGACGATGAACTCTCCTGGAGGAAGCAACACAGACTCACCGTTCTCGCGATAAATTTGCTGCTGAAAGAACAA
>JBEBHM010001009.1:0-2627 GCA_040080875.1 Pirellula sp. | reverse complement strand
GTCCCCATCCTATTGGGAGTCTGTGTCGGCTTGGGAGTCTGTGTCGGCGGTAGCATGAAGTCTGTGAATGGGCAAGAAGATCGCGTTGAGCTCGAAAAAAAATTCGGCAAGGACAGCATGTTGTGGTTTGCGGAACCAACGGACAACAGCCTTAATCGTTGGGATCCCCCCGAAAGCGTACAGGATTTTGGGATCGTCTTGGACTGGAATTCGCAAGAAGTGATCTTGTTCCGTCCCAATGCGACCAACGTTAGTCGCATACCGGGTGACCACGTCGTCCGAGTGGAACCAAGTTGGGCGGACGCATCTGCTGCGGCGGTCATGGGCTCGTACCGAAAGCAACAATTCAAGACCGCAATCACGCAAGGGGCCGAAGTCGACAAGCTATCCACCCTGCCCGTGTGGCAAAAGAGATTCAACCGTGCGCTCATTATCGATTCCTGTTCCGCAATGGGCAATCATCGGCTAGCGGGACGATTGTTTGCGGATACGTTGGCCAAGGACAAGACCCCTCAGTTGCTGATGACCGTGATCCCTTTGCCGTGGGGCAACGAGTTGGCAAATTCCGATTTCGCGGCCATGCAATCGCACGCGGAGGAATGGATTCTTAGCGACAACGACGCAGTCAGGCTCCTAGGGGCCGCATGGCTGCTCGGAGGCCCTAAACGGTCTGTCGCAATACAAACCCTTGAAAACATAGCTAAGGATGCCAAAGCCCCTCTCATCAATGCGTATGCTCGCATCCAACTCTGGCGCGTGGTTCCTCCGACCGAGATTCTTTCCGATCGGCTTCCCAAATGGTTGGCGGAACGCGATCGACTTCAACCACCCATGCAGGCAGGTCCGACCCTGTTGCTTGGACATCGGCTTGCTCAAGCCGGCCAGCCCTCGCTGGCCATCACCGAATGGCTCCGGATTGCAGCACTTCATACCGATCGATACCATTTCGCAACCAAAGCCATTGACAACGCAGCTCAAGCACTCACGACTCTCGATCGAAGCGACGAGGCCGAGAAAGTGAAAGGGTTGCAGCCTCGTTTTTTGTTAGAATAACCGATACGATTTCAAAATGATTGGCCCCTCCCCAACCGACAAAAAGGTCAAAGAAACCATGTTCCACTCTCTTTATTCGAACTACTGCAGTACACGAAGATGTGTATTTGCATCGATCTTCTTCGTTGCGGCGACTTGTTGCGGATGGCATTCGGGCCGCGCGTGGTCCGAAGATAAGACCATCGCAAAACCTGACTCTGCCACAACAGAAATCAAAACAGCCAGACCGTTTGCGATACCGAGCGACCTCAAGGGGAGCGCGGTTCGTTCGCTCATCGAGAAGGGGGACGCCAAGATCCCGTTGGTGGTTGTACGGGGCACTCCCTACGAAATGGGATACCATCTTGGGCAGGCGACCAAGGACGAGATCCAACGGTTTGTCCCGCCAGCCATCGAGGCGATTGCCAAACAACTTGGCACGGACCTGCCAACGCTCGTTGAAGTTTGGAGTCGATCGTCTGCTTACACCGACGATCGGGTCGAACAAGAATTGACGGGGCTTTCGGATGGCTCGGGGGTGCCCTTGCAAATACTCCAAGCGGTCCACGCTGTTCCATTGTTGATGCCTTATTCGTGCAGCAGCATTGCGGCTTGGGGCAAAGCCACTCAGGACGGCCACCTGTATCAAACTCGAAATCTCGATTGGAGCATGGATGTTGGCGCACATGAATTCCCTGTCGTGGTTGTCTACATTCCCAATCAAGGCATACCGCACGTCAACCCGACCTTTGCGGGAATGAGCGGGGCTCATACCGGCATGAACGCTCAGGGCATTGCGTTGGCCGAAATGGGGGACGCATCGGCCAAGGAAGCTCCTTATCGAGTACACGCACCTCACTTCACCACATTCTTTCGAACGATGTTGTATGATGCGGATTCGCTCAAGTCCACGGTCGACTTGTTTCGTTTGCAGCCTCCTACCAAACGCTATCACTATGTCTTCGGTGACGGGAAACACGAGCGACGAGCCGTAAAAATCCGCGCTCATTCGCCAGAGCCCAACGATCGTTGGCTATCGATTTGGAACGACAATGATCCCAACGACGAGTTCGCGCCCAACGTGTTGTCTTGCGTGGTCTACAACGACGAGGGTCGGGGAGCATTTCCAACTCTCAAGCAAGACTTTGGGAAAATGGACGGCGAGAGCTTGGTCGCATTGGCGAATCGGATTCCGATCAAAGGTGGCAATGTAGAAAACGTGGTCTACGACGCAACCGATTTGCGCATGTGGATTTCGTATGCCAAGGGAGACAAAGAAGCATTCCAACGCCCGTATGCCTATATCGATCTAAAGACGATCCCAGGCTTCGTCCCGACCTCGAAGTAGTCGGGATTCGATAGTAGAGCAATTGTCCCAATTGCATGAGCGTGATTTGGAATGATCAAAAAATGAGACACTTGTCGGCGAACACCTCGAACGCCTCGAGTGGCCTCGTTCCAAGGCTCCGCCTTGGAACGCACTGCCTAGGAGGCTCCGCCTCAAGATCTCTTCAATCTGTTATGCAACAGACTTTGGGTACGGCAGGCGGAGCCTGCAAGACAGTGGGTTGCGAGGCAGAGCCTCGCAACCAGAT
>JBEBHM010000286.1:0-9915 GCA_040080875.1 Pirellula sp. | reverse complement strand
GGAACCCTTGGAGCCTGCTTTGGAAGGGCTCGGTTTTGAAGGAGCCACTTTGGATTTGGAGGGTGGTTCTACTTTGGCAACAGCTTTTTTGGTATCGGGTTTCTTGACATCAGGCTTCTTGACGTCGGTTTTTTTTGTGTCGGTTTTTTTTGCGTCTGGCTTTTTGGAGTCATCGGCTTTTTTGGCAGCAGGCTTCGTCTCGGATTTCTTCTCGGCGGGCTTTGCGACTGATTTCTCTGCGGACTTTTCTACGGGCTTTTCGGTCGGCTTATTTGCGGCAGGTTTCGCTTCTGCCTTTTTCATATCATGCTTAGCGGCCGTGGGTTTCTTGGAATCTGCGACATTGATTGCTCCCTTTTTCGTATCTGGCTTCGCGGCAGGTTCCACTTTGGCTGCTGGTTTGTGAGAAGCCGCATCGGTCTTAGAATCCGTTTTGGTTGTCGTTGATGGCTTGGCTTTGTCCGACTTTTTAGCGTTTGCGGCAGACTCGGCAGTCGAAACTGCTGGAGACTTCGTCTTGCCCGTGGGTGCGGCTTCGGGCGAAATCCCATCGGGTTTCAAGCCTTTCGATTGTTTGGCTTGAGGGACGGCGGCCTTTGCAGGAACTGGTTTGGGTTTCGGTTTGGGGGTGACTCCCAAATCTTTGAAAACAGCGAGCACTGCGGCGTTTTTTGCGTTTTGATGATACTCGACTGCGAACTGGTGAAGCAGCGACGCGAACTCGTACCCTTTGTTCTTTGGGATGGCTCGTTCAATTCCAGGCAACGATTTCTTGTCGGCCTCTGCTTCGGTAATGATTTCCGCCACTTGCATGCAATCCAGGGTCATTGTGTCCGCGGGAATAGAATGACCTCCCAATGCGTTTTGCGAAACGTATGCGAGTATGAACGATGAGATACCTTTCCAACTGGTCAGCTCGTCAGTAGCTTTTCCAAGATTAGCTTTCTTCAGGTCGTCGATATCGTATTGGTAGCGAGCCTCAAAAAGTGACTGCAAGCAACGTTTGATTCGATGTCCTGCGGCGATCGGATTGGGTAAGCTGTTAAGGGCTTCGCCCAATTCGATTACAGTCGTCACACGAACTTCGTTCCAATCGAAATAAGCTTGTTGCAATTTTGCAAAGGCCTCGTCGGCTTGATCGGCTCGTGCATCTTCGAGGCAACATGCATAGATCAAGTGCTCCAGGACCGATCGCTCCCCAACTTCGGGAATCGGCTTGAAGTGCTTTTTAAGAGACTTGAAAAGTAGTTCGTACTTGGCTGCTCGATTGGTCATGTTTTCGGTTGGCTGATGCTGGCTAAACGGTTCGCTTGCGTTGATATTTAGGGGCTATCTATTTGGAGTTATCGTCTGGTAGATCTTGGATGGCGAATTCGTCGGTTGTTCCAATCTCATGCTGGTCGACGAGTTGTTCGTCGTCGTCTTGTTCGTCGTCGTCTGGCTCGTCATGGAGCTGCTGGTCGTCTTGCTCGTCGTCCGCAGGTTCTTGAAGTGGGACTCCAAGTTTTTCTTTTTGTTTTTCGAGAGCAATTTGATCCAAGATCTGAGCAACGGCCAGTGACTTTTTGACACCTTCGTCGGCTACAAACGTCAACTTGGGGATGTAGCGAGCGTCGATGCGTTCCGCGATCTTGGATTGCAGGAATCCGGCCGAATTTTTGAGTCCTCGCAAACTGGTGGCCTGTTGACTCTCGTTTCCCATGATACTGACAAGCACCTTGGCTTCGCGCATATCGGGTGCCACCTCAACTCCGATCACGGTAACATTCTTGACTCGCGGGTCGCGCAATTCGGTGAGGATGGCCATCGAGACGACTTCTCGAATTGCTTCTCCAGCTTTAAGTAACCTGCGTGAACTCATGGACTATTGAACTCGAACGGTGTTTGCACCGAATTGAAAACCAAAAGGAATGGATAGGTTGTTGGGGCAGTGTGGCACTGTCAAAGAGAGATGGCTCTAGGTCCTGGAAAGCTCCAGCTTGCGTGCAACCTCTTCGACACGATAGGCTTCCAACACATCGTCAACTTTGACGTCATTGAATCCTGCAAGTTTGATTCCGCATTCCATACCTCTTGGAACTTCTTTGACATCGTCCTTGATACGTTTAAGCGTTTCGAGTGCGTAATCGCCGATCCTTCGACCTTCGCGATTGACGCGAATTCGGCACCCTCGTTCGATGGACCCTTGAGCCACATAGCAGCCCGCAATGGTTCCAACACGAGAAACGCTGAAGACTTGTTTGACCAAGGCTCTGCCGAGTTCGACGATTTTTTCTTCGGGCTTTAGTCGTCCTTCGATGAGCGCCTTGATATCCAAAGCAAGGTTGTAAATGATGTCGTACCGGCGAACTTCGACGTTCCGTGCATCGGCCAGAGATCGTGCTGCTTCGTCTGGAATGACATTGAACCCGACGATGACCGCTTGCGATGCGCTCGCCAGAGTTACGTCGGCCACGGTGATTCCACCGACGGACCGTTGTAGAATCTTGATTTCAACTTCTGGATGATCCAGCTTGGTCAATTCTTTTTCGATGGCTTCGAGCGAACCACGTGCATCGGCACGAATAATCAAATTGAGTTGAACTTTGTCTTCTTTGACACCCAGCTTGCCTGATTGCAGCAATTCTTGGAACGTCTCGAAGGATACTTTTTGCGAAGTGCCAGAAAGGGATTGAGCGCGTGTTAGCGTTTCTCGATTAGCAGCGATTTGTCGAGCTTGAACGATGTCGTCCAACACGTGGAAACGTTCGCCAGCCTCGGGAGCTTTATCCAATCCTGTAATGTTGACAGGTGTGGAGGGGCCACACTCGGTGAGTTGCTTGTTGCGTTTGAGAGTGTCGAACAATGCTTTTACTCGACCAAAGGTCGAGCCGCAAACCACGATGTCTCCGACCCGCAATGTTCCGCCTTGCACAACGACTTTAGCGATGACACCTCGATCCGACGCTTGCTCGCTTTCCAAGCAGACGCCGACCGCCGCTTTCTTTGGATTGGCTCGGTAGTCATGCATTTCAGCGACCGTCAAAACGGTTTCAAGCAACTCGTCCATGCCTTGACCGGTAATTGCGCTGGTTGCCACGACTTCCACGTCGCCACCCCATGCGCTCGGGGTCAGGCCGTGTTCGGTCATTTGAGTCATGACGCGATTGATATCGGCGCCGGGCAAATCGCATTTGTTTGCGGCAACCACGATGGGGACATTTGCCGCTTTTGCGTGCGAAATGGCTTCTTCCGTTTGCGGCATAATTCCGTCATCGGCAGCGATAACCAAAATTGCGATGTCGGTGACGTTCGCACCCCGAGCACGCATTTCCGTAAAGGCTTCGTGACCAGGTGTATCGACAAACGAAATAGCGCGTCCATCCTTTTTGACTTGATACGCGCGAATCTGTTGCGTGATACCACCGGCTTCGCCAGTCACGATCTTTGTCCCAATCAAGTAGTCGAGCAAGGATGTCTTTCCGTGATCGACGTGCCCAAGAAACGTAACAATGGGTGGACGCGTCACGAGATCTTCTAGGCGATCTTCGACATCGTTGATCCTGCCGATCAAACTTGTTTCAAGTGACTCGGCTTGTCGGAACTCAAGCTCCACACCGAGATCCGCGGCGACCAACTCTGCCAAGTCTTGATTGAGCGTCGAGTTGATATTGGTCATCGTTCCCATAGTCATCAAAGAACGAAGCACTCGGGCCGCCGTGACACCGGCGGCTTCGGAAAAACTCCGAATGGTACAAGGCAATGCAAGAATTACTTTTTCCTTGCGAGTTGCCGTGGGAGTGGGCTTGGTTCGTTTGCCCTTGTTCCACTTGCTGCGAGTGCCATCATCATCTTCGATGGACTCCAAGTCACGGGTGGTTGTAATTCTTGGCCCACGGGCTTTGCGGCTTGAATCCAAGCTCGCAAGTCCCTTCTTCTTGGCGGGAGCCTCTTCTTCGACGACTACCTTGCGGTTTTTGGCGTTGAGCTTGCTTTCGGTGCTGGCTTGGAATCCCGCTAACCCCGTGTGCTGCGTTTGGCTTGGGAGAGAAGCCCGACCGCCACCCATCGTCGCACCTGGTTTGGAAGTCGACGGTGGTTGAGGACTGCCAGGGCTACCAGGCTTATCCGCCAGTTTGTCCATCCCTTTGCGAACACCCTGGATAACATCCGGCGTAAGTTTAACGATCGGTTTTTGTGTCGCAGGTTCAGCCGGTCTGATTTGCGGACTCCCAGAGCCCGATTTTGGGATGCCAGCCAGTTTGATATTAAGAACAGGATCGCGAGTCTTCTTGGGCTTGTCGGATGCAGGCTTTGCCTCTGTCGACCGGCTTTGGCCGATGACACGCACTTTTCCGCTCGTGGCCGCAGGGGAGTAGAAATCGCGTCGTGACAAGCCGTCCGGTGATCTCTCCGGCTTTTCTTCGCTAACAATTAACGTGTCACTACCGCCATCTTTGGTCGTATCCTCAGCAGATTCCGTGACTGTTTGATCAAGTTCAGGAACGTTGCTAGATCCACTTGTTTCATCGACGGCGGATGCAGATACTGAAGTGGAATCCTCGGTTGCTGGAAGTTCAGCGACTGCGGTCCCTTGCCCATCGCTCGCTAAAGCGGGTTGTTTGGCACGGCCGACCGACAGGTCGCGCTTGGCTCCTCCCGCACGGCTGCCCAGGTCGCGAATGGGAGAATCTTTGATCGGCTCACGCAGTTGCTTGACCACTTGAGTTGGTGGTGGAGCAGATGCCTGCGGAGCAGCTTTTTCATCAAGGTGTCGCTTGATGCGTGCAATCTCATCATCCTCGAGACTTGCAAGCGCGCTTCCCTTGCCCTGAATACCGATTTTAGTACACAGGTCGACCAGCTCTTTGCTGTCCAATCCTAAATCTTTAGCCAGGGAATAAATTCGTACTGCCACTGAGCAATTTTCCTTGGGCACAAACCCGTTGAAACGAGGCAAGTCGACCGATAATTCGGCTTAAGTTGCTCGCCTGTTTCTGTTTTTTGTTATTTCATTGGACGCCCCCACGCTGCTGTAGCGGGTCACCCACATAATTTGGCACACCGCGTACCAAATCCCACATTCTCCTCAACGACACACGATGTCTTTGAGGCGTTCGTCTCTGAGCCGTTCGTCTTTGTGCTGTTCTAGCACAATGCCAAATATGATAACGCATTATTCAGCTTTACGTTAGGCGTTTCCGCCCGATTGAGCATCGTTCGAACCAGAATCTTCCCCCGGTTGGTCCGGGGACGGTTCGACTGGCGGGTCCTCCGGCAGCGATTCGTCCGCAACCAGCGGAGGCGGAGGTGGTATCGATCGCCCTTCTTTTCTGTCTAGCTCTTCGGTCGCTTTGCGTTCTTTCTCAAGCTTTTCTTGATACTTGCGTTCTTCCTCGGCAATCTCTTGCTCCTCGGCCTTAACTTCCGCTTGGTAGACGATCGCGTCGACCTCTTCTTGGGACCAATTTCCCATTTCCATCAAAGCGTCTGGTTCGATGACGGACAAGTCGTCGTAGGACAGATAGCCTTGCTCGACCAGTTGCTGTGCCACGGCCTCGTTCATCCCCTCGATTTCCATGAAACCCTCCATAGCTCGCTCGATTTGGCGTTCCAATTCGGGTGCCGTCATGATCTCGATATCCCAGCTGCAAAGCTTGCTAGCCAATCGCACGTTTTGACCAAAACGACCGATGGCTTGGGACAAATGCTCTTCGTTGACCAGGGCAATTGCGCGACCGATCATATCGCACAGCAAAACCTGCTCAACTTCGGCGGGCTGGAGTGCGTTGGGGATCAAGACCATTGGATCATCGCTCCAACGAACGATGTCGATACGTTCTCCAGCCAGCTCGCTAGTGACATTCTTGATTCGGTTGCCTCGCATTCCCACGCACGCTCCGACGCAATCGATGCGTTGGTCGCTGCTGCTGACCGCCACTTTGCTTCGATAGCCAGGCTCTCGACTAATGGCATTGATTCGAATAACACCTTCGGCAATTTCCGGTATTTCTTGTTCGAACAATCGCTGGATGAGAGTCGTCTTTGTTCGGGACAAGATGATTTTTACGCGGTTACCTGCGGCCTTGACCTCATAGATGACCGCTCGGACTCGGGAGCCATTGTGATAGCTTTCGCCTGGTATCTGTTCGCTTCGCGGCAGAATTGCCTCGACATTGCCTAGTTGAACAATGGTCACGCCCCGTTCCGTCCGTTGCACGATCCCAGTCACCAACTGGCCAACTTGGGAGTAGAATTCGTCGAGCCGAGCATCCCGTTCTGCTTCTTTGAGCTTTTGGATGATCACCTGCTTGGCCGTTTGGGCACCAATTCGGCCAATTTCGTCTTCGCTCAGCTCTCGGCCGTTGACGGTTGCCGTGATAGCTCCACCCTCGCGTGCAATCGAAACGCTCACTTCGGCCTCTTCTCCAAATTGCCGCTTGGACGCCGTTACGAGCGCAGATTCAATCGCTTGAATGACCAGTTCAGGGTCGATTTGTTTTTCACGATGCAACGAATCGACGATTCGGAGCAATTCTTGAGGATTCATTCCGCTTTAGTCTGTTGGGTTGGTAGTTTTTGTAGGGGCAGTGGTGAATTGAGAGCCCCCGGTTTCACTACCTGCCCGTTTTTTGCGCAAGAACGGGAGAAGCTATCGCCACCCCCCTAAAATGTCAACCACCGTTTGCGGTTAAGCACTGGGCGCGAACCTATCCGCGTTGATAATGCAGGCATGAATTTATCAAGCGATTTCGATACGATCATCATCGGTGCGGGAATGAGCGGGCTTTCCGCTGGAATTCGCCTTGCCCTCTACGACCAACGTGTATGCGTACTCGAGAAACACTGGACAATTGGTGGTCTTAACTCGTTTTATCGGTCCAACGGCAGGAACTATGACGTGGGCTTGCACGCCATGACCAACTATACCGAGAAAGGTGCCAAAAAAGGGCCCTTGGCACGCTTGCTCAAACAACTGCGTTTTCGCTGGGACGATTTTCAATTGTCGGAACAGAAGGGATCTAGGATCGCGTTTCCAGGCGTTCATCTGGATTTCAACAATGACATCCAATTGCTGCAGTCCGAAGTAGAAAGCAAATTCCCGCATCAAAAGGACGCGTTCCAAACGTTGCTGCATCGCTTGGTAGATTACGACGACCTGAAACAAGAGGACTTCCAACTCTCAACGCGAACCATCCTGTCCGAAATATTTTCCGATCCGTTGTTGGTCGAGATTATCTTGTGCCCACTCATGTGGTACGGCAACGCGAGACAACACGATATGGACTGGGGGCAATTCTGCATCATGTTTCGCAGCATATTTCTCGAAGGCTTTGCTCGCCCATTTCAAGGCGTCCGATTGATCCTTAAACATCTAGTCCGCAGATTTCGGGAATTAGGGGGGGAATTGAAGCTCCGGGGCGGCGTGGCACGCATTTGCATTGAGAATGGTCGAGCTGTCGGTGTCGAACTTGAAAACGGAACGGTGCTACATGCCAAACGCATTCTTTCCAGCGCTGGTGTTGTTGAGACGATGCGACTGTGCGACGACAACTCGACCGAACAAGTGCACAGGATTGGCGAAATGTCCTTTGTCGAGTCCATTTCGGTTCTCGAATGCCAACCTAAGAAGTTTGGTTTTGATAAAACAATCGTGTTCTACAATGACTCAGAGTCCTTTCACTGGAACAAGCCAGCCACTGGACTCTGCGACGTTCGCACGGGTGTGATCTGCTCGCCCAACAACTACGAATACTCGGCCGCCGAAGGTGAATTGGACGCAGGTTTCATTCGTCTAACTACGATCGCTGACCACGACCGCTGGTCCGCGTTGCCCGCCGAGGTCTATACACGTGAGAAGCTGCACTGGTACGATGAATCGGTTGCAGCCGCCGTTCGATTCATTCCGGACTTTCGGCGGTATGTGATCGAAACTGACATTTTTACCCCCAAGACCATTCGACGCTTTACTTCGCACGACAACGGAGCTGTGTACGGGGCGCCTGACAAGCAACTCGATGGAACCACCCGGATCCAAAATGTTTTCCTGTGCGGCACCGATCAAGGATTTGTCGGCATTGTGGGAGCGATCGTCAGTGGCATTTCCATGGCCAATCAGCATTGCCTTCGCGATAATTCCTAATGCACCGTCCTGTCTTTCCATGGGTGACTGTATTGCCAGTGGAACTGCGATTGCCAGAGGGCTTGCGGTGAATGCACCATCTTCGCCGAACCTATGTTGATCTCTCCCTATCACCGCTACCACTTGTTTCGCAATCCTTTTGGGGAATTGAGTCGCGAAGAGCGCGCCGACCTTGCAATCGTGGACACGGAACGATGGATTGCATTGCTCGACCATTCGGGCATCGCCCTACAATTCATCGGAGAGTGCGGCAACGGCAAGACCACTCATCTCTTAGCAATCTCCAAAGCGGTTCCCGATGCAAAGTACGTTTACTTGCCCGAATCCGGACCGCTTCCAAACATCCCCAACCAGCGCCCCATGATCGTCGACGAAGCTCAACGCCTTTCTAAGCGGCAGCTCCATCAGGTTCTAAAACGGGGTGGGCCGCTTGTTCTCGGCACTCACGTCGACCTCTCCGACAGGATCCGCCTGGCTGGTCTAAATCCACATACGTTTTACGTTGCAAACGATTTCTCGAGCGAGCGACTCATGGCCATCATGAATCGGCGAATTGAATCCAGTTCGATCGGCAATGGCATACGGCACAAACTCGCGATTGCGCATGCAGAGCAGCTAAACCAAACCTTCGGCACCGATATCCGAGCGATGGAACACTACCTTTACGATCGTTTTCAACAGGCGGCCATGAATCAATACGAATGGCCGTTTGATTGAGGCTGGGCGTTTGATTGAAGCTGGGCGTAGTGGATCTTGTCAAAGATCCCGATGCTGCAGGATCTTTAACAAACAAGATCCACTACCAAAAAACAATGTGAGAAAAAGCGCTAGGGTCGCGCTCACTTCGAACGTGTCGAAGATTGCAACAACGCGGCGACAAATCCAATCACGTCCCCTCGTTCTTTCGCGTGGTCCATCATCGGTTTGAAATCATTGGCGGCCTCCGCAAGCTCAATCAAGGAAGGTGCAATGCCAAACGGTCTCATACCCCGGGGCATCTTTTTGATCAAGAATTGCATCGCTTCGCCCGGTCGACCAATTCGCGTTAAGAGATCGGCATACGTTTCAATGGCCACCGTGCCATGTTCCTGTGGATCAAGCGATTCGGCTTTCTGCAAAAACATTCGCAACGACGCCTCTACATGCTCGCCCAAGAGAGCGCGAAACATTGCCAAGGACATCGGATACAACTCGGCAAACGGCTCTTCGCTTGCGTATTGGTATTGTGAGTGCAATTGCCGACCATACTGGGCTATGTCGACCGCCAATCGAAGCTGATCTGGATTGTCCAGTATTCTCGCAAACCGAATGGTGGACGACAAATGCGACGTATCCAAATGGTAAGTCCCATCGCGCAATAGATTGGGGCGAGTCGCCATCAACGCTTCGATCGAGGTGGACGAGCTAACGCCAACCGCCCCGGGATGGTTTGGCCCGTCCAGTTGTTCTCGACGGAGTATGTCTGATTTCAAACTAGCAAGCAACTCTGCATGCACGTGCTCGACCAACGCTCCGACCGCCGCTTGCTGTTCTGCACGCCCACGCATCGAGACGACCGAGTCCAACATCGTGATGGTATTGCAAGTACCCCGCATTTCAAGCGACAGTTTCGTACCCCGCTGGACATCGACCGCTTCATGAACCAACAAGCCAAGGAACGAGTCGAGGTTCTCGTGCGTTACCGGCAATTCGCGAATCGCCGCAGCTGCCGCCTTGCGATCCCCCACAGCCCGCATGTACATCCAACCCTCCTGCAACTTGCCTTGCGACAATAAAGCCGTGCCCACTTCGCG
>JBEBHM010000285.1:0-9922 GCA_040080875.1 Pirellula sp. | reverse complement strand
TCTGCGAACGTACCATGGGGTTTGCGACGATCGGCTCAGAAGGAGTGTGTTTTGCATGGACACGCGAAAACAATTCCAGTTGATCGACCGGCTGTCGAATCATCTTGTCCACGCTCAGTTGCGGACGTTTTGTCGATGTCGGCGCCTTGGGTGTTGTGTTCTCCTGGGATTTGCTCTTTTCGTCCTGCTTTGGCGGAACGACCAATTCTGATAGTGTCTTGGGTGGTGAGCTTAGCGGTACCACTTTGCCGTCCGCCACCGAATGCGGTTGGGACTGAGCAAAAGCTGTCGCACCGAGACCCAAGTTAATGAACACGAGTGTTCCAAAGTAGAATCGTTGCGACATGAGGTTAAGGGGTAAGGATTAAAGATTAAGGATTAAGGATTAAGGATTAAGGTGTGAGGTGTGAGGTGTGAGGTGTGAGCGGGGGAGTTTTGCGGAGCAAAACTTTTACATTAGCGAATGGATCGACCGACTAGGATGTCGCGGCTTTCGGGGACTTTGTCATAGTCTTGAGCGGCGATGCGTTGTACTGCGTCCGTGACTGCTTCTGCGGATGGGGGCGTTTCGTTGAGCCACACGTTGCAGTAGCGCAGTAGGCATCCCTTTTCAACGTTGACATTTCGCAACGACAGCATGTATTCGACTTCGGATTGATGGTATCGGAGTCTCGCGTCCAAGAGCCTTCGGTGAGTTTCGAGTCGAACATCCAACTCGGCTCGTTCAAACGCATCTTTCTTGGCATCGATGGCGTTCAGTTGTATGACGATGCTTTGCAAACGTTTTTCTTGCAACGCGAGGTTTTGGTGAGCCCGTTTGCTTTCATTGATCGCGTTGCTGAGTCCATAGTGGACCGAACGTTCTTGTTCTTTAAGTATTTCGGACTCTCGAACTAGCGCTAGCTGCGAGTTGCGGACGGCTGCGTTGGCTCGACGAAAACCAACGGGCATTTGGTACTCGATGCCCATCTGCCATTCTTGATACTGTCCGTTGGATAGACTCGTGTAGGCATTGTCGAATTCCTTTCCGAAACCTCGCATGCGATACTGGCTGACCAAATCCAATTGCGGTCGGAGGAAGTTTCGATTGGCGATCAATTCCAGCTCGCGTTGTTTGACGATCCACCGTTGTTTGCGGAGCTCCTCTCGATGTGTGAGCGCTTCATGGAGAGAATTGTCCCAATCGAACACAATTTCTGCGGTTGTCGGAATTTCGGTTGGATGAAGCATTCTGCCATCGTTGATTGGCAACCCGATCAACAATCGAAGTTTCCTTTCGCTGACACGAATTCCGCCGGTACCTCGAAAGGTGCCACCCACGCTACCATTGTTGGTTCGAGTTCCATCGATCGCGCGACCGTTCAAGGAATCAATGACTTCGGATTGGAACCGATCGACTTGTTCTTGGGCTTGAGCCCGTTTGCCGGCGGACGTGTCTGCCGAGGCCAACGTCGCAAGAGTTTCTTGAGCGATGTCCCTTACTTGGATGCGAGCGTCGAGATCGCGGTAGGCGAAGTATAGGTCCCAATAGGAATTTTCCACTTCGGCGACGAAGTCACGCACGGAGCGTTCGAATTCCACTAGGTTCGCATCGGTACGAGTGCGAGCCAACAAGACGCCATTTAGCTGTCCGGGCGCGGCCCCAGGGCCGGCAATTCGATTGAACTGGGTTCCTGCCCCTTGCAACAAAGGCTGTCGAATTTGGGCTTCGATATACTCTTCCCACGAAAAGGGTTTGAAGGAGTTCGAAAGTTGATTATTACGATCGTATAAAGTAACTTTTCGCAGTCCGTACAATCCGCCGGTGGCGGATCTCTTATTGATTCCGATTTGCGAAGTGCTTAGCGCCTGAGTAAATTCACCTTGCACTCCGAAGAATTGATTATTGAGTCGCCGATCGTTGTCTTCATAGAAACTGGAAGCGAAAAAATTTGCATCGAACGCGCTCAGGGCTGCTTCTTCTCCGAGTCGCGGGTCCGAATAAACGATCGCCGTGTCGAGATTCGTTCCTACGGCTTGAGGAGATCGAATGACGCTAACCCCCAAGTCACGCATAATGCGCGAAGTGGCCAGTGCCATCGTGATACACTCTTGGAGTGTTACGTCAGCTAGCTGATCTGGTGCGATGCTGCTCTCGTCCCAGTCCATGGGAGAGTGGCTCTCCATGTAAAACGGCATGTTGCCGGATTCATTTGCGTTGGAGGGTGTGAGTTGGACCATCGGTCCTGGCATTGCGGAAGGACACGTGGGTAAGAAGTTCGCGGACTTCGTTCCCTGGAGCTGGCAGCCAGCGACGAGCGCTGTGATCGCCGCACCGAGTCCAAGGGAAATACGCGACATAGGCATCGAGAGACCTGTTGGGCAGAATTATTTCCGAAAAAGATACTAAAGTTCTTGGGCGCAATAGACGTGCGAAAACGTTCTGCGATCATCCCCTTTTAAACTTCGGATGTTGAATGTGCCGAATTTAGGAATTCGAAGGGCGGATCTCAAAAGAACCCAATCAAATTCAGTTTTTTACTTCAGGAATGTGCTTGCATTTTTCGGGGAATGAATATTCTCTGGTGAATCGAGGTTTACGGCCAGTTTGATGTCATTATTCCGTTGAGATACGCTAGATCGAATGGACGGAGTAAAGCATCTCGAAGAAACCGATCGATTGCTCAACGAACTCGAAGACATGGCGAGGTCGAGCGCAACCGATGCGCGGTTCCTGGAGCAACTTCTGGATAGCCTACGATTGCTGCTGCGCGCCGAATCGGCTGGGATTCTTTTGGCGATTCCGCCTCAACGGAGCCTCCTGCTGGCGGCATCTGGGACGGTACCTGATGGATTGGTGGAAAAGTGGAATAGTTACCGCGACTCACATGCACCCGGTTCACTGTTTGCTTCGGGGGCTTGGTTTGCGTTTCCGCTCCACTCAGATAACTCGGACGAGTGCTTGTTCCTTTCTTTTCGCGACTCGATCCCCAGCAGCGGGCGATCGGCCGTAATCTCCATTGCCAATGCTTTTGTCGAGATTCTATCGATCCGACACTCTTGTCGAACGCGGAGTATTGAGCGATGCGCCTTCGAGTTCAACCAAATCTTGCAACAAGTCCCTCGAACAAAGACGATTCTAGAAATTGCAGCGTTGATTGCGACACGCATGACGCCTTTGGTATCCGCTGTGCGAGTTTCGATGGTGGCTCAGTCATCGAAGATTCTAAAGACGGCACGATTGATCGCTGTGAGTACTTGTCCGGACTTTGACTTGGCAACGGCGTCGGCCGCTACCCTTGAGACCATCGGGAGGCAGGCCCTCGGTCAAGATGCTCCAATCGTGCGCGAAAACAGTCTACAGGCGAGCGCTGTGAATGGCGGCATGCCGTCGATCTCTCAGGACGGGAGCTACCCGAATCTGCTTGCGCTAAGGCTTGTCCATTCGAGCCAAGGGGAATGCGGGACTCCGAGCGCCATTATTTATGAATGGGCGAACCGCGAAGAGATGCTCTCTGCGATACCGTTGATTAAGAGCTTTCACCCCAACCTATGCATGGCGTGGCAAATGCAAACGCGGTGGTTCGAGGTACCTCGCTTGGCACGGCAAGCGACGATGATGTTGTCGGCGCCCGTCCAATGGTTGACGGCGGCGAGGTGGGTGCGATGGTTGTGTGGGATTGCGTTGGCGGTCGCGATTGCCTGGTGCTTAGCGAGACCTACCGCATTTACCATCGAGGCGGAATCGACATTGGTTCCTGTGTCCAAGAGCACTCTTTTCGCAAGTGCGGATGGATTTCTTCAGCAACTGGATGTCACCGATGGGCAATTGGTAACCAAGGGACAAAGGTTGCTGTCCTTGCGATCGCCTGCATTAGAATTGCAAATCGAAGAAACGACGGGACAAATTCGGGCGATCATTGAGAAGCGCAGCGGGCTTCGTGTGGCACTCAATCAAGTATCTCAATCGACCACAGACGCAGAAGCTGATCGGACTCGGATTTCGACTGAACTTCTTCTTCTGGAAATCCAAGAGAAACATGCGAAAGACAAATACAGTTTCCTCCATCAAGAACGGCAACGGCTAACCATGACGTCTCCCATGGATGGCGTCGTGGTCGCAAAAGATCTTCACCGCGAGCTTCAGTCTCGACCATTGCGTCGCGGAGATCCGCTCTTCCAAGTGGTTGACTTGCAAGGTGAATGGCAGTTAAAAATCAGGGTGCCCGATCGGGACGTGGGCTACGTGATGAACCAGCGATCGCAAGGGAGCGACGATATTTCCTTTCAGTTCGAGAGCATTCCCGGCGAGTATTTTTCTGGAAAGGTTCGGTACGTATCCTCCATGATAGAAAACTCGCTTGGCGCGGCTGGGGAGCTACCTATCTATGCGACGGTGGATCAAGCGGTCGCTAGCCGAGTGTACATGGGTGCGAATGCCAGAGTCTATTTTCGATGCGGAGAGCAACCGCTTTGGTTTGTCTGGTGTCGACCGATCGTCGAGGCCATTCAAAGGAGCGTTTGGTTATTCGATTTTCGCAGTCCGTCCACACATCCATGAGGTCCGCATGAAATGCTCTAGTCTGCTCGTGCTTTCGGTATTCGCTTGGGGAGTGTGTCCACCGTCCTGGTCGTTCGGTGAGCCGCCAAGAGATTCCGAATTGCAAGTCGAGGGAGCAATCCTCAAGACCATCGAGTCGACGTCGGTGGCGGCACAAGTTGCGGGAATGCTCCAATCGTTGGACATCAAGGAAGGGGCATTGGTCAAGGAGGGGCAGGAGTTAGGACGCGTGCGCGACACGGCTGTTCGGATCCAATCCGAAAAAACGAAGGCCTCGCTTGAGATTGCTAAGAAGAAAAAAACGAACGACATTGATGTGCGGCTGGCCGCCAAGAACAAGGCCGTCGCCGAGAACGAGTACCAGCGGGCGGTTCAAGCCAACTTGTTGGTCAAAGATACCTACCCGATCAACGAAATCGATCGACTCAAGCTCATTACCGACCGAGCGTCCTTGGAGCTCGAGCGAGCTGCATTCCAGCAAAGCATGGCTTCGCTCGAGGTCTCGGTTTCGGATTGGGAATATAAGCAGAGTATCGAACTGATCGACCGTCACCGCGTCGTCGCTCCTAGCGCGGGTGTTGTGGTCTCGATAGAAAAACGAAAAGGTGAATGGGTTGAGCCCGGCACCGTATTGTTCAAGATCGTTCAAATCGACAAACTGAGAGTCGAGGGATTTCTCAACGCGCTCGACGTATCACCAGATATGATTGGCGCTAAGGCTCGCTTGATCTTTGAGGACTCCTCATCCAGCTTCGAAACGGGCGCGGAATTGGTATTCATCAGTCCGGATGTCAATCCACTCAATTCACAAGTAAGAGTTTATCTTGAGGTGGACAACTCCAACCGGAGATTGCGACCGGGACTTCGACCCAAGGCGATACTAAAGCGAGCGCCATGAGTTCAGCCAATGCTTTTATCGACGACGCGGCGCAAGAGGCTCGATATCGATTTCGAACAGACATCGAATGGGTACAGTACGCAGATCTTCGAAAATGGGTAGCCAAAGATCCACTGAGCGTAGCGTTCTTTTACTTTAGTGAAATCGAGCATGCGGCTGCACGGCTCTTCGACGGCCATCGCTCGCTCAAAACAGTTGAAGACATTCTGAAGCGGGCGTTTCCACGGCAGGGTGTCTCCGAAGGTTGGTTGCACGTATTGCTTCACAAGTGGAGGCAATCGAATCTTCTGATTCCGACCAAACAAACGGCGAATAGATTTCGTCCGAAGCGATCTTCGATGCGTTCGTTTATTTCACAAGCTTTGTTGAGTCCGCTGGCGATTCGCGTACCGCTCGTGAAACCCAAAGGGTATTCTCTTGCCCTCGAGCAAATTGCAAACGTGCTTTTTAGTAAGTGGATTGTCTTGTTTGCTGCGGTATTGGGGTTCGCTATCGTGTTCGTGGTTGCGAGTTCCATCTTGAGTCAACCGAGACTCCTTTTGTTTGACGCGACGCAATTCCAGGGCAATCGTTGGGTCTTACTTTTTCTGAGCTATGTAGCAATCAAGTCACTTCATGAGCTTGGGCATGTGCTCGCATGTGTTCGATGGGGAGCCAATTGCCGGGAAATAGGTGTGATGTTTTTGTTCTTTACGCCATGCCTCTACTGCGATACGACCGATTGTTGGAAATTGCAGTCCAGATGGAAGCGGGCGGCGATCGGAGCAGGCGGCATCTACGTAGAGTTCCTGATAGCCATTGTTGCGGGGATGGTATGGCTGCTTGCCAACGACGGGCTGATTCGATCGATATCAGGCAGCGCCATGCTGGTCTGCACCTTGGGAACCATTCTCGTCAACGGCAACCCCTTCTTTCGATACGACGGCTACTATGTACTCTCCGACGTTTGGGGAGTTCCCAATTTATCCGAACAGAGCACCCGAGCACTGAATCGATCATTAGTCCTTGTTTTAGGTGGTGGAAGGCTGCGACGAGACGAGTACGACGCAAACCCTTGGATTCTTGTGGCTTTTGCACTAGCTTCCATGGTCTATCGAATCATGATGCTCGGTTTAATTTTATGGTTCGCATGGAACGCGCTCGTACCTCTAGGATTGGGCTTCATTGCGGTATTGGCGATGGTAACGACGGTCATTGCGTTCGCTCATGGAACGACGAGATTTTTTGGTGGGCTTATGTCAGAGTTTTTTGCACCCGTTCCGATCAAGCGAGTTCGATTCGCAATGTTGATTCTGTTGTTGGTGTCAGCATTGTCCATCGCGGCTACCGTTCCCATTCCCGGTTACGTTCGCGCTAGAGGCTATTTGGACTTTGCTGATTCAGTACCCATCTTCATAAAGGAAACAGCGAGGGTCAAATCGATTTCCGATCTACAGAGTCGATTCCAATTGGGTGAGGTATTATTCGAACTCGAAAGCCCCGAGAAGCAACTCGAATCCTTGGAACTGCGTGGCGAAATTGCGATCATTGCTGCCAAGATCGAGCTCCTCAAGAAGAACTCGACGAACGACGCGGCGTCTGCCTACGAAATCCCGACTCAGTTGGAAGTGTTGCGAGAACTGCAAGCTCAGTTAGAACTTCTTCAACCCCAACTGGACTCGCTGGTACAAACGGCGCCTTTCGAGGGCCGCTTCTTGCCGACAAGCAATTCGGTGCTAACCGCGATCGCTTCCCCTAGCAAAGAGTCTCATCTCGCGCATCTGATGAGTTCCGATCGAGTCGGATGCATGTTAGAGAAGGGAAGTCTGGTAGGTTGGTTCACTAATCATAAGAAGCCGTTTCTGCGAGTGCTCGTTCCAGAATCAGAAATGAAGTCGCTGGTGCCGGGAACGAACGCGAACTATATTCTTGATTCTCGTACCCACGATTGTATTGCCGCCCGTGTTATTCGATTGGCACCAGACCCTGTGGATGAAGTACCCGCAGAACTCGCACACGAGCCATGGTTGGTCGCAAGTCGAGACGCACAAGGGAAACTCAAGCCTAGCCAGCCGCATTACGAAGTCCGGCTAGAACCAACTGTCGAGATGCCGACTGAATCCAAGGGAGCTGTCGCAACGGTACAGTTTCAAGTTGCGAATCGCACGGCTTTAGAGCATCTGATTCGTTATGTTAGGTTGACGTTTCGAAGTAACCCCAACTAATACTACAGCGCAACATGTGGCGGTTTTGCTCCGCAAAACCGGTCGAGCGGTTTGTAACGGTAGACTCAACGCCTCGGAAACCTTGACGGTCTTCAATCCTTATCATAGGGGTAGAAGATAGTCGATCTTGTTAAAGATCTCTGCGATCTAGGAGGTTTAACAACCTCCACTACCCCAATTATTAGCCCTAACGCACGTCTTTAATGCTGTTGCGGTTGATGGCGGACAGTGCCGACGGTTCCAAAGACATCGAAACGGTCAAAGGTAATCGTTTGCGGACGAGATAGTATTTGGCTGATGGGGCGCTTTGAAACGTTGGGTTATTGAGAATCCACGTTAGGTATTCTATCTTGGGCGTTTGCCAATCCATCACTCCGATGATGATGTCGCCAGCCGCCAGCCGAGCGCGTTCGGCAGGACTTCCAGGCCGTACGTCGTTAATCTTCAGGCCACCCTTGTACGTGTCACTAACTCCGGCAAGCGCGGAAGCCGGAACAGGCGAAAGTCGAAGCCCCAATAATTCCCAGGTGGCCCGAACTGGGTCCACTTCCTTGGGCGTCTTGGTACTGGCCAAGATGATCGATTGGGCTAATCTTGTCCCATTGCGTTCCAACCCAAACTCGACCGCGTCTCCGTTTCGTTTTTCCAGTAATGCAAGTTCTAGTTCGAGCCGGTTGCTCACCCGCTGTCCCTCAACGGTAGCAACCTGGTCGCCGTTTCGGATATCTCGGCTCGAGTTGATCTGTGCGCCCTTAGCCTCGCGAATGATCAATTGGCTTCCCGTGCTATCAGAGACTTTCGAAAAAGTAAGTCCGTGTGAGCCGGCATCACGATGCGCAGCGACCAGTTCGGCCATCACCTCAAGGGCGGTATCGATTGGGATTGCGAATCCGATCCCCTGGGCACCGACTCGGACGGCGACATTTATCCCGATGACTTCACCCTCGATATTCAACAAGGGGCCGCCAGAGTTTCCTGGGTTGATATCCGCGTTGGTTTGAATCAAGTCATTGTATTGTTGCGTTCCATTGACAGGAATGTCGCGATGGAGTGCACTGATGATCCCTACGGTGACTGTGTTTTGATATCCGAAGGGATTGCCGATAGCGATTACGGTTTCACCGCGCATCAAATCATCACTTCGCCCGACCTGGATTACGGGCAGCTCGCGCCGAGTTTCAATTTTGATGAGCGCCAAGTCGGTTTCTGGATCGTAGTTGATCAAACGGGCAATCGATGACGTCCCGTCTGCCAAGGTCACTTCGATTTTCCCAACTTCATCGACAACATGGTAGTTGGTAATGATGTAACCCCGGCGATCGATGATCACTCCGGTTCCCATCCCGTTGACTTCTTGCTTGGTTGATTTTCCCGAAGCATTAGCATTGGTGATGGTCTTGTTGCCTTGAATATTGACAACGGCAGGTTCCGCCCTTTGGATGGCCTGAACGATGGGAGTACTGCGACCGGTATCAGCGCACAGCTTCACGGCTTTCGGAGGGAACGCCCAAGCTGCCACGAATAGCAAACCTAAGCGGAACAACGAAAGTTGTTTTTTGGATACGCGAAATATCATGCTGACCCGGGTCTATTACTCGGTGGTTTCGTAGCCAACCAACGCACCGCGAATGCATGCTAAGAAACCTAGTTTGCAGATCGCGTTTGGTGAGAGGTAGCATCGGTTGTTCCTTTCCTAATGCATGATCAGGTTGTAGGCGTCTATTCACACTCCCCCCACGTAGAGAACTCTCCGTAATATGCCTAAAACACCGATATTGTGCAGCTCGTGCATCTTGGTCAGCCGACCTTGCGAATGCTTAGGTTTTCCTGAAATTCACAGAGACCGGGCATCCGCCCAATGGCACGCACCGTGCTTTTGGCGAAAATCACTCGATCACTTTGGGCCCGGATTCATTGGCATTCCGATGCGAGGCAGCCCGCGTCTATCGCCCAACGTTCAAGGTAAGTGCCTTTTGGCTGGCTCTAAACCGGGCCGTAGAAAGCGATTGACTTTCGCGCAAGCCGAATGCGAAATCAAGGTCGATATCCGTGCACGGCTTTGAAGGAGCGAGTCAGTATTTCGTTGTATTCGAAATGCTCGACGTCTTCGCCAAGGAGCTCGATTTCGTAGTAACCTGTGTAGCCGTTTAGTTCAATTGTCTTAATAATGGCTGCTAATGGGAGATTCCCATGCCCGAGCAAGCAGCGGTTTTGTTCGCCTATGGGTGCATGCGTTGCGTCACCCAGCTGAACTAAACGGATGAAAGGAACGATGGATGG
>JBEBHM010000284.1:0-9929 GCA_040080875.1 Pirellula sp. | reverse complement strand
GTCTTGTAGTACCCACCCAGCCCAAACGACAACTCCCCTCCCAGCATGATGAAGCCGCCACCCAACTCTTGCACGTAGGTTCGAGCGATCTCCATTTGCTGTTGCGTAATCGATGTCGCCGGAACATTCGAAAGCATCAATAGCTCGTAGTTTTGCAGGTCTGCCAAAGAATCTGGCATCCCTTGCGGAGGCCGTATGTCCACTTGAATGCCCTCGTCCTCGAGCGCATAGGCCAATTCGCGAATCAGATTGGGATCGCTCTCAATGATCAGGACACGAGGCTTGCCAGCTGCGTATACCAAGCCGGTTTCGGCGTTGTTGTCCAGAAACGTGTCTTGTTTTAATCCGGAAACTCGCACGGTGAATGCGGCCAATCGATCGCGTTCAATCGACTGTTGGAATCGAAACTGATTGAGTCCTGTATTGATAGGCCGCGATTCGCTGACCACTTTGTGATCACCTCGAAACACTTCGATCAGGCCTTCGTCGTCATGATTGGATTGGATGGAGACCTCAACAAAAAAAGGTTCTCCTTCGCGGACTTCGGCTGGGACGTTGACCTGTGAAACTTGTACTTCGGGCTCGGTACGTGTGGGGAGCGGAACGGTCGAAATTCGCACTCGACTTCGCGACGCGGCAGCGACCGCATCCGAAAGCGTTTCATTGCCGTCACTCAATACCACGAGATGCGGAACATACCCTGGAGGTATGTACCCAGCGGCAGCTTCGATGGCTGCGGCAAGATTGGTTCCGTTGCGTTTGGTTTTTTCGCGAGCGCTTGGACTGCCGGCTAGTTCTTGGGACTCTGTGCTTTCGTTCGCAGGGTTGCTTTCGTTCGCAAGGTTGCCGGTTTTCTGCAACAGAGACAATTTATTTCCGTATTCGACAGGCTCGTCTTGGATTGAACCGACCGATACCGCAAAGGGGAGGTAAGCGGATCGATTGGCTCCTTGGTACTCCTTGGCCTTTGCCATGAATTCTTTCGCTTTTTCGGCGGCCTCGTTTCCGACGCTTTGACTTTGGTCCGCAACGAATACCACGAACTGTTCATTTGTGCGATGCAACAGCGTGAACCCCGCGAGCGCCAAACCAAGCAATAAAACAACTGCCGAGCGAACCACCAACGAGACAATGCGTTGCCATTTGGGAAAATCACTGAGGCTTCGGAAAAAATAGAACGCGACCAACGCCAATATAGGAACAGCGATTGCAAACAACCAAGGCCGCGTAAACTCGAAAGGAATGGTCATGTGATCAACCGCCGCTGGTAGAGAAACCATTCGATCGCCGTCAAGGCACACGCCGCAATGACCAAGTAAAACCATGCCGGACGACTAAGCCAAGTTGCCGCAAGGAACCCGCTCTGCTGAGATTCGCTTAAATCCTTGTCGGGATTGAGGTCGGTTTCACGAGGATTGGAAAGGTTGACGGCCAACTCAGCGATGCTTTCAATTTCGTCTAAATTGAAATCGCGTTCACTTTTCGGCGCTTGGACAATTCGCCAAATGCCTGCTTCATTCAAAGGACCCACGCGACCAACCAAGGAATTCGAAAATGAAGTGCTTGGAGCGGGTGGATTCGCAGCATTCGGATCGGGACTGGCCAACATAGGTCTTTCCAAGGACTCTGGGAGCGCGTTCAATGGCAAGCGTTGTTTGGTCGGTGAGATGAGCAACAAGGCGTCTGATGACTTGGCCTTGTCCTCTGCGAGTCGAATGATCGCGCTCGAACCGGTCGAGTTCGCTTGCAACATCTCACCGGTTTGACCTGCAAACCACCCGAGGGCATTGGTAACCATGATCGGAAAGGCCGTTCGAAACGCCAGATCGCTCTGATCGAGATTGACCGCCAATACCAAGCATTTGCCATTCGTTCGTTTGACTTCCGCGTAGACAACGTCGCTCGATACGGTGGACGCAAGCGCGTGCGGTGGTGATGTGAATTGAATCTGCTTGGTTTGCGGCATCAAGACGTTGTCGAGACGAATATGAGTCATCAGCGGTGAATTCTTGTCTTGTTCCGTAACGATTGGATTCTCCAGCGCACCGCCGACGGTCCAGTAGTCTGTCGAGTTGGCTGGGTCGATCACAAGCAGCTTGCCGGTCGGAAGCGTTTCCGGTGCTTGTCCATGCAAGACAATGATTCCGTCTGTGGGCCACTGTGGAGGGAATTCTTTGGTGACCTCGACTTGCACCAATGGGTTGGCTTGAAAGACCTTTTGCAGAAAAAGATTACCAGGACTAACAATCAGTACCTTCTGCACTTTTCTCGGAGGCAAGATTGCCCAAGCCGAGTCATCCGTACCTAATTGATTGAGACTCGATAAGCGTGCAGTGACAGCCCCCTTCGACGCTTGGCGCGTCGAAGGCGCGTCGGCAGACAAAGCAGAAGCCGACGATGCCGAGGAAGCTTGACTTGCCTCGGTCGCTGCGTGTATTTGTGTTACTTCGGCAAACAACCGCCCGCCCGCAAGCGACGTTTTCTCGATCGACCGACTCCACGTTTCCTGTGGCTTGAGTTCCAACGGCAACACATCGATTGGAACGTCCTCAAGCGATAACTCCAGTCGACACTTCACCGTTTCAGGGGATGCGTTCTTGACTGCCACGAGGGCTTCGTAGCCGATCGGGTCGGTCAGGCTGCGACGAACTTGAAACTGAGTAATACCGACATTCGAAGCTTCGGTGCCAAACAATCGATATACAATCTGTTCTTGTTTGGATCCGTTTGGCAGGTCCTTGACCTCCCTGGTATCCATGCCACTCGATGCGTCGGGTACTTTGGATGCAACTGGCTCCACGCAGCCATCGGTAAAAACAATGACTTGCCCGTGAGGGTGATTGCCGATGAGCTGTTTGCCAAGCTCGATAGCGCCATTCAAATCCGTAGGCGAGTCGGACAATTCGATGGCATCGATGGCTCGCGTCAGCGTCGGAACGTGATTGGTCATTCCGACGAGTACATCGGGATGTTTTCCGGCCAGGACGATAGCAACTTCGTCTCGAAAACGCAGAGAGTCGATCAAGTTGCGAACGGACTTTCTCGCCGCGTCGAATCGCGACGGAGCGATATCGGTGGCCCGCATGCTGGCGGAATTGTCCATGACCACAACGATGCGTCTAGCTTGGAGCAACTGCCAAGGAAAGTAGGGGTCGGCAATGGACAAGATCAGCAACAGCAACATCAGCAGTTGCAAAAGGAGCGACAACAAGTGACGAAAATTCTGCCACAACGAACGGGGTGGTTTTTCGTCAAAGATCTGATTCCAAAACAAATTGGTTGATACTGGGATTCGACGTAACCGAATCTTGAGAATATAGAAACCAACGATGGGAATGGCGAGACAAGCCAGAGCAAATGCGATGGGGAGTGCGAATGCCATGGTTATCCTTTCGCTCCCGAAGCCCTCATCATTCGCATGATGAGATCATCAAACGGTACCACCGAGGGTGACTGTGTGCAGCCGAGCGAATAGCCGTGGCAATAGTTCCTGACGGCGGTCTGATGTTCCTCGAACAGCCGCTTGTACGTTCGTAAGTTCCGTTCGGTGACCGTTACTTTACGAATGGACTCGGTCTCGACGTCGACCAATTCCGCATCGCCGAGCAGTGCCGGGTTGGCTTCTTTAGGATCGTGCAGTTGGATTACGTGCGCATCAAATTTGCGGTAACGCAATTGGTCGAGTCCTCGCTGAAAACCGTGTTCGTCGAACAAATCGCTGAGAACAACCACGAGCCCGTTGCGTGAACCGCGATGAAGTAGACCTTGGACGGCGCGAGAAAGGTTGGTGTCTTGCCCGGTGGTGGGTGTGTTCTCCAAGAATTTCATGATCGGCAGGATTCTCGCTTTGCCGCGTGTCACGGGAAATTCGGCCAGGATTCCATCGGCGTAAGCGACGATGGCGATCCGATCGAGGTCGGCAAGCGCGATGTAAGCCAACGCGGCCGTCAAATGCCTCGCCAGATCGTATTTCGCAGGATTGCCAAAGGACATACTGCGTGAGCAATCGAGCATGAGATAGACATAAAGATCTTGCTCTTCTTGAAACCGTTTTAACAAGAGGTCGCCATAGCGTGCGTAGATGTTCCAGTCTAAGTAGCGCAAGTCGTCGCCGACGGTGTATTCTCTGTGGTCCGAGAATTCGATACCCGAGCCCATCTGCATGGTCCGTCTTTGTGCCAACAGCGAACCCCGAAAGACCCGTTTCGAAATGATCGACAGGTATTCCAATCGCGTTAGAAAATCGGCTGGAAAGAGCATGAGTCTCTCTACGCTATGGCCAAGGCGTCTTCAGGAATCTTGTCGATGATTTTGTTGATAACATCGTCGGCGCTGATCCCCTCGGCTTGTCCCTCAAAGTTGAGAATGATTCGGTGACGCAGGACCGGCAGCGCCATCACTCGCAGGTCTTCACGAGCCACATGGAAGCGACTGTCTAGAATAGCGCGAATCTTTGCACCGAGAATCAAGGCCTGGAGACCGCGTGGGCTCGCGCCATACCGCACGTACTTTTTCGTTGGTTCTGCAGCCATCGCGTGGTCTGGATGGGTCGCCACGACCAAAGCAATGCCATAGCGTCGCACTTGATCTGCGATTGGGATTTTCCGGGCCAATTGCGACATTTCTAGAATGCGGTCCCCGGTAAGAACCGCAGTGGCGTGCGGTTTGGCCGATTCGGTCGTCCGATCCAAAATTGTCTCGAGATTGCTGACCGTGGGATACTTGACCAACAGCTTGCAAAAGAAACGGTCCAATTGAGCTTCAGGGAGTGGGTAGGTTCCCTCCATTTCCAGAGGGTTTTGCGTGGCCATAACAAAAAACGGCTCGGACAATCGGTGTGTTACACCCGCGACCGTGACCGAATGCTCTTGCATGGCTTCGAGCAGAGCAGATTGTGTTTTGGGGGTTGCTCGATTGATTTCGTCAGAGAGCAATACGTTGGCAAAGATGGGTCCTCGTTGAAACTCAAACTGCTTGCGCCCATCCTCCGTTTCTGCAATAATATTGGTGCCGATCAAGTCTGCTGGCATCAAATCCGGGGTGAATTGGATGCGGTGAAATACTAGGTGAAGCGCGTCGGCCAACGTTCTCACCGTGAGCGTTTTACCAAGCCCCGGCACACCTTCGAGCAATACATGCCCACCCGCAATGAGTGCGATCAGCGTGTCGTCAAGGATTTCTTCCTGCCCGACAATCACCTTGGAAATTTCGTCCCGCAGCCGGTGGAAATCTTTTCTAAAGTCTTCGAGTTGTTGTTTCCACTGTTCATCGATAATCATCCAAACACCTCAAGAAGATATAGACTCGGGTCGCATTGTACGAAGAGGATTTCGCTCAGTCGCTTAGAATTGTTATCAATCGCTGGAATGACGATAACATCCTCGCGATCAAAATAGAATCAGGCAGAAACAATTTTTCGGTTTTTTGTATTATGTCATCACTTTCATGTGAAGCATAACCCGTGTGCGTTCAGGACTACGTCAACAGAACCCAGTTCTCACGAGAATGTATCGGGTAACGTCCAGCTTTGTTGCTAGAAATGAATTGTGTAATCAGCGAGCCGGCCACTTCCATTGGGGTCGGGCAATCTCATTCAGTTCCGCGATTTGGGTCGCTCCACGATACTTTTCTAGGAGGATTGAGCTGCAATCTCCGTAAGTATGGAGTTGCGACTGCAACACCTGAGCGTGAGTTACGATGATGATTTGAGTGGATCGCGAACACTCCAAGATCATTCTGCCCAATGCAGGAAGCAACTCGGGATGCAAGCTCATTTCAGGTTCGTTGAGAACGAGCAATTGCGGCGCGCGAGGTGACAACAATGCAGCAACCAACATCAAGTATCGCAGCGTACCCTCGGAAAGCTCAGTTGCCGTCAGGCTTCGGCTCAGACCTGGTTGAGTGAGTCGCAACTCCAATCGATTTCCGATCGATTCGACTTGTATTTGGGAGCCAGGGAATGCGTCATCGATGCATTTCGCGAGAAACGCGTCGTCTCCCATCTCGCGAATTGTTTGCAAGGCTGCGGCCAAGTCCGCGCCATCGTTTCCCAATACCGGCGTGCGCGTACCGACTTGCGCAAGCCGGGCAGGCGCCTCACGATCCGTACGAAGCTGATCATAAAAACGCCACGATCGAACCGATTCCCTCAAAAGCAGCACCTCAGGTGCTCCGACCGGATCGGCAAAGCAAGTCAACATGCTCTCAAACGTCGGAATATTGTCCAATACGTCCACCCAGCCCCCGTCGCGGTTGCGGCATTTGAGAACGCCACCCCGACGATCGGCGCACAGAGAACGGCCAGTTTGATTGCTCCCGACCCAAACGCATTCCCGCTTGATGATCGGATCAAAACCAAACAACGTCTGACTGGGGATCGGCAATCCTAGATCTATCGAATAACAGAACTCATCGCTCGCAAACCCCAACTGCAAACGGATGGGACGCGTGCGCATTGTTGGCTGGTCATGTGGCTCAGGTGAGTTCTCGGATTTCGCTTCGGGTCCGGCCCACAAGGCGGATTGCAAACCCCCTTCGGCCGCGATCGATCGTATCAATCGACCGGTGGCAACATCGGATAACATTCTCAGAGATCGATACAAACTCGATTTACCGCTCCCGTTGTTGCCGGAAATGACATTCAATGGCGCTAAGGGCAGAACGAGGTGGAGCAATGATCGATAGTTGGTAACAGCGAGCGTGTGCAGCATAGGGCGATAGTATACCCAAGTCGGTGCTCTCGCTGTTTCCCGTCCCCGCGCTGCGTCCCGTCCCCGCGCTGCTTCCCGTCACAGAGATGATTCCCGTCACATCGTCATTGCGATCCCAACGCAGTGGCCTTGGCGGGTGTTGGAGAGCTTAATGAAAGTCGAGGCCGTGATCGGCTTCGCACTTCCATGGATGACTTGGATTGGACAATCGGCTGCGGTCTCAAGGTGGTTGGTTGTTGGGGCGATCGCGCCCCTCCTCATTCCGGCGATCGAAGCGATCCACTCCACGACACTTGAGCCGCTAATCGAGTCGCCGAGCGCCCCTTTGTATGAAACGACTGGGACATCGCTAAGCAGGTTGGCGATTCCCTTGGCCTGACCGGCATCCAATGGCAATGTTCCGTTTGCCGCTGAATTGATGTGATCGATGTCGCGTTTGGAGAGCTTCCCTCGTTCAAGAAGCAGTGCGATCGTTTGCTCCGTACTGACCTGAGCTGATCCCCAGGGCTCGGTAGCGGGTGTAAAAGTATTTGCCCACGAAACGAGCGTTCCAAAAATCGGAACGTTGCGAGCCTCCGCGTGGGATCGTCGCTCAAGCACGATCGCGGTAGCAGATTCCGCAGGCACGGTCCCGTCTCGTCGTGCGTCAAAGGGCTTGCATGCCGTCGCGGGGTCGGTGTAGGACTTGGAGTAGTCGCGCTCGTAGCGTTGGAGCAGGCGCGTAAAGCTGGTTCGCGAGGCCGATGACCCGACAATCATGACGTCGGCTTTGCCACGACGAATGACGTTGACCGCTTCTATGGCGGCCCCCAGTCCGCTCGTCCCCTCGGTGGTGATGGTGTTATTGGGGCCGCGTGCGTCTATCGCAATTCCAACGTGACAAGCAGCCATGTTAGGGAGTGCCTTGAGCATCCATAGCGGGTACATGTTTTCCATGGACTCCACGGCCCATTGCGAATGATCCATGGTCCCCTGGGAAGCGCATCGTCGAACAATGGACTCCACATCCGCAACCTCACCGCAAATGATTTCGCCCGTGAACACCGTACCCAGTCGGTCCGGGGCAATTCCTCCCGCAACGATGCTCGCGGACTTGCACGCTTGCAGAGCGGCACCAAATGCCATTTGAATATCGCGGCTCATGAGTTTCGTGGCTTTGCGAGGCTGCACGTGTTCTTTGCCATCGAAATTTTCGACGTCCGCAGCCATCCAAAGAACACCGTCGATGCCTTGCACGGGCTCGATCAGCCGAACGCCGGACTTGCCACTAAGCAATGCGTCATAAAGCAGGCTCGGGCTATGTCCCAGGGGAGTCAATGCACCGTACCCCGTGACGACAATTTCGTCTTGTGGGGAGTAATCATCCGAGCGCATCGATGAACCTAAATCTGGTAGTTCGAATCGTGTACAAGTTCATCAGCCTGAACATTGCGAATTCGGAGTTTCGGTTTTTCAAGGACCACGGTCGAATGAGGTACCACGCTACTCGTAACCCAAACGCTCGAACCGATCACACTATCGTGTCCGATGACGGTCCGACCGCCTAGGATAGTCGCATTGGCGTAGATGACAACTCGATCTTCGATAGTTGGGTGACGTTTGGCGCCACGAATGAGCTGGCCATCCGCATCGGTTGCGAAACTTAATGCACCGAGCGTAACTCCTTGATAGATCTTTACGTGGTCACCGATTTCGCATGTTTCTCCAATGACCACTCCCGTACCGTGATCAATAAAGAACGACTCACCTATGCTGGCTCCCGGGTGAATATCAATACCCGTTTGCTTGTGGGCCCACTCCGTCATCATCCTCGGAATGAAAGGAACAGCAAAGTGCACTAGCTCGTGCGCGATCCGATAGATCGTAATCGCCTCAAGGCCAGGAAAACAGAATATGATCTCATCCCGATTTGAGACACTAGGGTCTCCCTCATAAGCGGCTTCTACGTCTTTTGCTAGCGAGGCTCGTAATTGAGGGATACGCTCGAGCATTGCGATGGCGATCGCTTGGCCCTTGGCCTCGTAGTCGATCGCATTATCACACGGATTGAAATTCGGAGATTTGCTATCAACCTTGTCCGCATGGAGCAACGCTCTCGCAATTTGCATCGTCAGCTTGTCATGGAGTGAATCGACCAAATTCCCAACGTGATACGTGATGTTGCCAGCATGAAGCCCTTCTCGCCGACGGAAGCCTGGGTACAGCAGATCTTTTAGATCCTCAAGGATTTGAACGACCACTTCGTACTTGGGTAGTGGGCAATGACCCAAGTGGTTGATACGGTCTCGAGCGTTGTAGGTCCGCACGATTGCATCGGTCAGTCGGGGAAGCTGTTCCTTGAGTCGAAAGTCGGATGCCATGAGAAAAAATACCGGTCGATGGGTGCGATTCTGTAATCTGAGCAAAGAACAACAGCTTTGATGAAAATCGGTTCACCCGATTGAGACTGGCAATTGTTTCTTAAGTGTACCGTCAAAGTACCCCAAACTCACCATATTTCGTATCCCCACCAATTTTGCCCTTTGGAGGAATTTCATTGAAATTGGCATGCGGTGCAAACTGTTGCACGATTCTCCGAATCGTGACCGCGCGCCGTCAATCAATGATCCACCCCAAATTTCTCGGGTTTACAAACGGATTTTTTTGGGCGAAACAACCTGGAATAAATTGGGTTAATAGGAGACCATTCTGGATTTGGCTAGCGAAATGCGAACAAAGCGATTTTTGCATGTAGCGAAAAACGGAAAGGTGATCGATAATATTCCAACTCACCCACGGTTTGCGCGTTCGCAAATGCGTGTCCCCCCCTCCCATCGACAACTGAAATCATCATGTCTGCCCGACGATTCGACGCTTCCAAACGAAGCGGTTCTATCAAAACATTCGTGGCCTCAGTCATCGCAATCGCGCTTTTTGGGGCTGCTGGATACGCTTGGTGGCGTACCAGCGGTCATACCATGTATGAAAGTTCCGAAGATGCTCCGATGCTGCATGAAGTAGCGGCGGGACCGTTCGATCACATCGTCTTGGAACAAGGCGAAATTGAAAGCAGCAGTAACAACGAAGTGAAATGCGAAGTCAAAGGGCGGGGCACCAGCGGGACTCCCATTTTGAACGTTCTAGCCGAGGGAACTTTCGTCAAGAAAGGGGACAAACTTTGCCAGCTGGATTCATCCGCACTGGATCAAGAAGCCCAGAATCAACGGATCGCCGTCAGTT
>JBEBHM010000283.1:0-9931 GCA_040080875.1 Pirellula sp. | reverse complement strand
CACTAGTGCGTTGTCCAGCTTAGATTTTTGGGTAGTGGACCTTGTTAAAGGTCCTGTGGTTCAGGGATCTTTAACAAGATCCACTACGTCCAACCCCAATTTTTAAACTGGACAGAGCACTAGTGCTTTGTCCAACGGAGATTAGGGGTTGCGCCGGAACGCGTTAGCGTCCGGTGTGTTGAGAAAACCGGGTGCACTCGCAATGCGGCTGATCCCGAAATTAAACTTTGGCAAAGCACTGGGTCTTTGTCCGAACATGAATCATATGGCAGGCAGCGATTAGAATGCGATGCCGCCATGGATTTGTTGACTGATCATTTAGCGGAGAACGTGGATTTTGTCATCACCGATTTGGCAACGTTTGCTTAAACAAATCAAAACACCCGAGTACTTGTGGGCAGTGTGGGCCTTTGGTATCGCGGCTGGGATTCTCTTGCCAGCCATCTTGGTCATGATTGGATGGCTAATCCAGTTGCTATTGGCTGGCCATTCGCCGGCGATGCCTGAGGATGCGATCTCGATGCCGGCAAGACTGACGGTTGGCGAGTTCTTTCATTTGCCGACGTCTTGGCTTAATTCCGAAGGCAGCATCCTGCGAGGTGTATTGGGATTGATCGTGCTTTTGGTAGTATTGATTGCGCTGGAGTGTATCGCTCTCATCACGTGCTATCGTTCAGCGCTGCATGCCTCGCTTGAGATCGCAGTCGACGTCCAGCGCAAATTGTTCGACAAATCTAATGCACTGGCGATTGAACAAGGTTTATCGGGCCAGCAGGAAGCATTGCGGGACATGATGTACATGCATGTACCTCAAGTTCGCGAAACCTCAAGCTTTTGGTATCGAGCTTATCCTCGACATCTCGTTCAGTCTTTCTTGTTGCTCGTGTTGGCGGCATCTATTCAGTGGTCGGTAACCGCATTGGCTCTGGTGTCGGCTCTGCTCCTCTGGTTTCTGTTCCATTACATGGACGCGGCGCGACGAAAACGCAGGCCTGTATTGTTTGAACGCTCCAGGGCAGCCAGCGAACAACTGACGTACCTATGTGAGACAGCCCCTTTGCTCGCCTCGGTCCATGATCGAGAGGACACGAAACACAACTTTGAAAATCAGCTGAACACTTATCGAATTTCACAATTGCAACTATCGGATGGAGGCATCTGGCGGTCACCTTGGATGCTCATGGCCAGCGCCGCATTGTCGACATTTCTCCTGATCGTGATTTCAATCCGATTTCTTGCGGACTCGGTGGGATTGCATTTTGGCGAGATTGTCACTTTGGTTGCGTCTGTTTTCCTGTCCATTCTAGGTGCCTACCGCTTCTCCAAAGCCTATCGACGATTCAGGTCCTCGGAGCACGCCGCAAATCAACTTGCTTCCTATTTGGAACAGCCCACATTGGATCGAAGCGATCCGGATCGCAATCAAGCGATCGCGATTCTTCCACAAATTGCGTTGGACCACGTTACGATCCGGAATAGCTCTGGGCAAAAGTTGCTGGAAGATATTTCCGCCATCATTCAATCTGGGAAAATGACCGCTATCGTTGCAAGTCAAGCGGTGCAAGCCAGCGCCCTCGCCGAGTTAATTCTCGGCTTTGGACGTCCCGCGAGCGGTAGAATTCTCTTGGGCGAGACCGATTCAACCGATTTCGCACCAGATGCGCTGCGCAATACCGCGCTCTGGGTTGCGTCCAAAGGGCCACTTATTCAAGGGACTATCGAGGAGAACCTTTGGGCAGGAACCCCTCACGATGCAACCGTTGACTTGATGATGTACGCAAAAAGAATGCGTGTATCGGATGGGATCTTGAATTTGTCCGAAGGGCTACAGACCTTGGTGGGGCCCAACGAAGATCGCATCTTGCCTGATCACCTCTTCCGATTGGGATTAACCCGGGCCCTGATCAAGAAACCCAAACTGGTTGTGGCTCAAGAACCGTCGTTGAGAGTTAAGACAACCATGGAGGAGGAGACGTTAGATGCTCTCATACAGATTCGATCCACAAACTGCATACTGGTTGTTTTGCCGCAACGACTCTCGACGTTGCGAGCCGCTGATCAGATCATTGTTCTCCACCATCATCGCGTCGCCGGAGTTGGTACGCACGCCGAATTACTGGAACAGAGCGACATCTATAGGCACTTGAACTACATGCAATTTTCACCGTTCAGTGAAACGCCCCCATCCAGTTAAGTCGACTCGATCCTCGGAACCTTCGCAAGTGACATTGCATCCACCGCAAGCAACCGAACACCAACGCTCGAGCCCCGTCGATGGTTCGGTGACGTGGCAAGGCGACTGGGCCGGACAGACCAGTATTGACCGAGCCTCCATGCGTGCGCGTGGCGCTTTTCAACGTTGGGCTTCTACGACGTTACAGGAGCGGTGCGAGGTTGCCAATCGCTATGCTGTCTTCTTGAACGCAAACCTTGAGGCCCTTTCCAGGACCATCACACTCGAGTCAGGTAAGCCGCTCTGGGAGAGCAGGACTGAGGTTCAATCATCGATTGCAAAAGTGAACAACGCCACGGAGGCCATCCGTGGTCGCCGTTGGTTACAAAACGAGGAGACGCTGAACCAAACGGCAATTCGCTATAAACCATTAGGGGTGATGTTGGTACTTGGGCCATACAACTTGCCCTTGCATCTACCCGGTGCGCACATCGTTCCTGCACTGCTTGCGGGCAACACGGTCTTGTTCAAACCGAGCGAGAATTCGCCTGCCGTTGGAGATTGGATCGCGCAAGCATGGATGGCCGCAGGCGCACCTAGCGGAGTCGTCGAAGTATTCCACGGCGCTGCCGAACAAGCCAAGTATGCAGTCTCGCTAGCAAACACGGCTGGGGTACTCTTTACGGGATCGTATCGGGCAGGCATTCAATTGCACTGTCAGCTTGCCGGGAGGCCGGAATGTATTCTGGCTCTCGAAATGGGTGGGAACAATCCCCTTGTCATCGATCGTATCCAGAATCGAAAAGCTGCCATCGCGACGATCATTCAGTCGGCTTATATCACGAGCGGCCAGCGTTGCACATGCGCTCGGCGGATCATCTTGGTCGATTGCGCAGAAAACCGTAACTTGATAGGTGAACTAAGCCAATCGATCTCAAAAATTCACGTTGGCGATCCGTTGTCCCACCCACAGCCATTTATGGGAACTTTGGTTTCGGAGCAAGCTGCTCAAAGTATTTTGGCCGCGCAAGATAATATGCTTGCGCTGGGTGCAATCCCGCTAAATTGCATTACGATTCTGAACCATCAATCGAGTATGCTTTCGCCAGGACTCTTGGAAGTTCCAAAAGCACTGCTGGCGGACGAGGAGTTCTTTGGTCCCTTGGCAACGGTTCAATGGGTTCGCAACATGGACCAAGCCATCGAAGTGGCCAACCAGACCAAATATGGTTTGGCTGCAAGTTTGCTCAGTGATGACCAATCGATTTATGAACAATTCGTTTTGCGTGTGAACGCTGGAATCGTCAATTGGAATGCTCCGACCACGGGGGCTAGCGGACGGTTGCCGTTTGGTGGTCTTGGCGCCAGCGGAAATCATCGCCCGAGCGGGTTCTTTGCGTCGGACTATTGCAGCGATCCGGTGGCGTCGGTTCAAAATCGGCAGCTTGAACAATCTGCTACACTTCCGCCCGGCTTGGAGCTTATTTGAACATGCCAAGTCCATGGATTGAGTGCAACGTCGACGGACTGATCGGCCCTACGCACCACTATGGTGGTCTCGGAGTCGGCAATCTCGCTAGCCACTCGAATCGTCTAAAGGTCTCCAATCCTCGCGCTGCTGCCCTCCAGGGGCTGAGCAAGATGTGTTTGGTTGCGAAAAAGTCGGTGCCGCAATTTTTTTTGCCGCCACCGAAACGACCCAATTGGGAATGGCTTGAGTCGTGCGGGTTCGGCGGTTCGCGCCAGGATGTGCTCCATCGCTGCTACGACGTGGCGCCCGTCTTGCTTTCCGCTGCCTACAGTTCTGCGTTCATGTGGACCGCCAACGCCGCCACCGTGGCTCCGAGCATCGACACGGTTGACTCGAAACTGCACGTGGTCCCTGCGAACTTATGCAGCAGCATTCACCGCGGACAAGAAGCCTCGGAACGAGCCTCGCAACTGAAATCCCTTTTAATAAACGTACCTGATACAAGGGTGCATGCTCCGCTCCCCTCGGTACTGCCACTGAGAGACGAAGGGGCTGCCAATCACATGCGATTCTGTTGCCCAGAAACCGGATTGGGGATCCATTTGTTTGTTTATGGACCTCCGATCGAAGCGACTCCCAGTGGCGGTTTTCACGGTCGACAGTCCGAGTTGGCTTCCAAACAGGTTGCCAACGCTCTGGCCCTACATGAGTCCGATGTCGTGTTCGCGCAACAATCCGCAGAGGCAATCGCTGAAGGAGTCTTTCACAACGACGTGATCGCTATGAGCCATGGCTCTCTTTTCATCGTTCACGAACGGGCGTTCGCAAGACTTGACTCCGTTTTGGAAGAACTTGCTGAACGATTTCAAGCCAAGACCGGCCAACCGCTTCGCACGCTTCGAGTTTCCGAAGGAGAGTTACCGGTACACGAAGCTGTTCGAACGTATCTTTTCAACAGCCAACTGATCGAAGACTCGCTGGGGCAGTTGGAATTGATTTGTCCGGAGGAATGTATCCATTCGGATTCCACGAGAATGCTGATCCAGGGTTGGATCGATGACCCAAGCAATCCCATCCAACGAGCGACCCAGGTGCCGTTGAATCAAAGCATGGCCAATGGAGGCGGACCAGCCTGCCTGCGGTTGCGAATCCCGCTTCACCGAGAACAGATCGCTGCGATGGGGGACGAATTCCGTATCAACGAAGCCTTTGCTGAACGATTGCGGGAGGCGATTGAGAAGTGGTATCCAGAATCGCTGTCGATCGAGGACCTGAATCGACTTGAATTTGCGGAACACGTACACCGTGCAGTCGACGCTTTGAACGAAGCAACAGGGTTGACATCGCCGCGTGGATGAAAAAGAGAGGGCGGGTGGCGTGTCGACTTAGCCAACTAGCCTCGCGCTCCAGTCGGACGAGCCGACTGGGGGCGTCAACCCTCAACCCTTTTAGCGATCGTTAGCTTGCGATAGACTTTCGCAGTTTTTCGGGCCATGTTGACGTCGGAGAAACCGCTCCGATGCCGCTGGACAGCCTCGCGACTCATGCGGCACCAATCGTGTCGGCTTCCTATGAATTTCTGGATTGCACCAGCCAAAGAGATTGCGTCTTGCGGATCTGCAAGCAAGCCTTCATGGCCGTTTCGAACTATTTCAGGGGTTCCTTCGACTTTGGTTGCAATCACCGGTACTCCACATGCAAGTGCTTCCAACACGACCATCGGCATGCCCTCGCCGAACAAGCTCGGCAGAATCATGCCGTCCAACGATCGCATCGCCGTTGGAATGTCGTTGCAAAATCCTTGAAAGTTAACGGTGCTCTCGATGCCTAGTCGCTGGACCCGTTGGCGAACACGCTTTTCGTATTCAGATGTCTCGAACGATCCAATAACATCGAGCGTGACGCGATGACGATCATTCCCCAAGAGCGAGAGGGCATCCAAGAGAACTTCGATACCCTTGCGTGGTCGAACCAGCGCCACCATTCCGAGTCTCCAGTGCTTGACATCGATGCGTTGGTTGGGATCGATTGGGATTTGCTCGGCGACGCCATTGGCGATCGCGGTCACTTTGTGCCGAGCGTGGCCGAACGAAAGCATTTCTCGGCGCAATGATTTTGAGACAGTAATAATATGCTTTGCATTTCGAAGCGAATAGGCTTCGACCCAATCGTTGATGCGATTGATCATCGACCGAGTCGAATCGCGAGCGGTTGGGGAATGGACGTGATAGACCCATGGCAGCTTGCATCGTCTGGCCACGAAACTAGCGATCATAGCTGTTCGCGGCGTATGTGCATGGAGGACATGCGCGCCGATGCGATTTGCATGGTCCGCAATCCGCTTAGCGATACCAAAGTCGAACCGGCTACTCATTTCGATCGTGCAAACCTGATCGGAAGGCAGACCGCACAGTTGAGGGAATTTGCCAGTTTTTAAGCAGACAAAGTGTGCACCGATTCCAAACCGAGGCAAACACTTGCCCAGCAGTTGCTGGACTCGTTCTGCGCCAGAAAAATGTTCGCCATTGATTAGGTGAAGAGACTGAATATCGAGGGTCGGGGAACCGGATCCTGTACTTTTCGATTGAGCAGGCTCCATCAGGAGAGTTGGTAGACCCGTGTCAGCGTAGGCGAATGAAGGATTGGCAAGGGATGTCATTAGTCACTCATTGAGAATCGTCGTAAAGTAGAGGGCGGCCGCCCTGAGATTAGGGTAGGTCCAAATATTTGATTGATAGCTAAATTCTTCGTCGGAGAAGCACAGGAATCGTCTGTTCCAAAGGTCACAACCGTTAAAACCGGTCTAGGTCGAACGCGCGGGAATTGTTATGGTTCTGACGTTTTCGAATCGGCGTTCACGGATGAAGCCTGAGATATGCGAATACGTTCGTTGCTATGTTACGGATAACCATGATGAAGAGTTTCTGGATGTGGTGGAGCCAGAGTGTCCTTTTGAGGGGCGTGCTTTGCTCGGCGGTGTTTCTATATGCGACTTCATCTGTATTGGGGCAGCAACCCAACGGGAGCCAAGGCAACGGGCTGCGGGGAGCTCAAGGTACTGTTCCAGGCGGGCAAGGGGCTGCTCGGGGAGGCCAAGGAACTGCCAACCGGGGTTCGCAAAGCGTAGCGCCACCAGCGGCAGGATATGGACAAACCCCAGTCGGACAACCGGGAAACGCTAATGGACAACCGCGTGGCAATGCTGCATTCGTTCAGCAGCCAACACCCGGCAATCCCAACCCGAATCTCAATCCAAATCAGGTTCCGGTCATGAACGCTATTCCGCCCGGAGGAAAGATTCCCGGCGCCGGCAGCGGCAAAGAAACAGTAACGTCGGACCCTTACGCAGCCAATCCATTGACGCCGCAAGAACTGGCATACGTCGATCAAGTTCTCGTCGCTTGGGAACAAGCCACATCCAACATTACAGAGTACGCATGCAAGTTCAAACGCTGGCAATACAATTCGAGCGACAATTTTGTGGAACAACTTGCGGCGGCGCTCAAAGTGGACATTCGAGGCATCAACACGACGGTAGCCGAAGGCGAGGTCAAGTACATGGCACCCGACCAAGGAATGTTCAAGATCGAGCGACTGATGTCGCTTACGGGACAAGTAGCAAGCAATGGACCGGGCCAAGCACCAAGCAATCGACCTGAATACAAAGAGTTCGCAAACCAGTTCGGTGATTGGTGGTTATGCGACGGAAAGGTTGTTTACGACTACGATCGCAATCAAAAGAAATGCAAGAAAATTTCGCTACCACCTGAGATGCAAGGCAAGGCCATTCTTGACTCACCGATGCCATTCGTTTTCGGAGTGAAGGCGGAGAAAATTAAGGAACGCTACTGGGTTCGCATTCTTCCGATTTCGGACAACAAGTTGGTTCTGGTGGAGGTATATCCCAAATTCCAGGCGGATGCGATCAACTATGACCACGTCCATATCTATCTTGATCGCAAGGAATTCCTTCCCGCAAACCTGGTTAAGTTCAATACCGGGCATGTTGACAAGCAAGGCGAAATCCTCAAAGACGATCGCGAGATTTTTCAGTTCATGGATCAAGCAAAGAATGCGACCTTGCTTCAGAAATTTAGTCGAAAGGTCTTGGGGCAGGCTTTCATTCCACTCGACATTCCAAAAGATTGGGAAGTGGTCGATATTCCGTACGCACCACCGGCAGGGAATGTGCGAGCGGCAGAGATCCCAGTTTCCCAGCAGAATCCACTGCCCAACATGCCGCCAAACGGCCTTAAGCGTTAAGGTATGAAGAACGCGGAGTACTGTTTAACGCTGATCGCGGGTATGGCTTTGTGTATCGGCTGTGCGTCATGGTTGCCGCCGGGCGAGGAACCCGCGCCGATCAAACGAGGTCTGACGCCAGCGGGGCCGCCGGACGATGTTGCCGGGGTCGAGACCATCCTGGTCCGCTTGGACTCGATGCAATCCGAGCGACTGCCCGAACTGTGGGCGCAGGTGGACGAACAGGTTCTAAGTCCCCAGCTACGATATGCGTTGGACAAGAACGGGATGCGTGCTGGAAAACTGGCCGGCAGAGTCCCGCCACTCCTGGATGAATGGATTCGAGCGACCGTCCGTCGTTTGGGCGAAGATCCGCTCGAACAAGCGGGCTTTGCGGCCGACGTTTCTTCGTATTCGCAATTATGGCGATGTCGAGAAGGCTCAAGAAAGGAACTCCTAGTTCGAAATTTCCCATCCCAAGGAGTCTGTGTTTTTTTTCATGACGGGAGCACCAAAGGGAAGACGTACGACTCACCTCAATTCTTGTATTCAATCTATGCAGCACCCCTAGGAGATACATCGGCCAAGATACGATTAACGCCGGAGGTTCAATATGGCGATCCGATTCGCAAAGTGATTACACGAGATTCCGCGATTCGAACCGACATGCGACGAGAGGTGGTCGTGTGGGAGCAACTCATGATCGACCTTCGAATCCAGCGAGGCGACTTCATCGTGATCGGGCCAACCAGGGAATCACGCGGATTAGGAGAACACTTTCTCCGTACGAAAGTTCAAAACGGGGATATCCAACCTGTTTTAATGATTGTACGTTTGAGCGAGTCCAATCTAGACGACACCTTTGCCAAACATTAACCTTAAGTCTCATGAACACCGACTGGATAGAGTGGGTTCGTTGGTGCCACGCAGACCAATCGCTCGATTTGATTCAAGCGACGATTTACAACTTGATGGAACTGACACAACGCTCGCGTCTGGCGCAACCCGTCATCGTTTCGAATGTGACGGACCTGGAGTATACGGCCGCTGGATACATCGCAATCCATCCGGGAGCGCTTGGGGCGATCGGTAGTCTTCGGTGTCAGGCTGACAACGAACTGTCTGTCTCAGACCGACGCCCCGTCGAAATCACAATGCTTGAGCGGGTTCTACGAACGTTGTGCCAATCGGCGATGGAACAAGGTGCGGAAATTGTTCAAGCGATCTCACCTCTTACCGTCTCGTGCGATGATCGAACGGATACGATTACGTTCGAACCATTCACTTCGGTTCGAGAAGCGGCGTTGAGCCTTGTCTTGCAGCCGATTGCAAAACTCGTGCAGATGGAATGGCGAATTCGCAACCCGCCAACAGGACAAGGCACTCTTGGCAGTACGCTTGGTTCTCCGTCGTGCTCCACAGATGCAGCCCAGCTTCGCTTTGTGCCCTTTGATTGCATCGACGAGAGCCAGTGGCATCAAGTCTTGGATGATTCTTATATCGATACGCTGGACGTACCAGAACTCAATGGTCGACGTGGGACTGCAAGCACACTTGAGGGGTATGCCTCGCTGATTCATGGGCATCCCCGAACTTGGTGGGTCGTTCAAGAGAAAGATCAGCATGTGGGGTGTCTGCTCCTCTCTCCGGTGGATGAAGGTCATGTCGAGTTGACTTATCTGGGGCTGGTCAGGTCAAAGCGAGGCAAAGGATACTCGCATGGCTTCCTGAGATTCGTCGAGGACTGGTGTGAGGCAAACGATGTGACTCGCGTTACGGTGGCGGTCGATATTCGGAACGTCCCGGCCCTTCGTCTCTACCAGCATTGGGGATTCCAAGTCAAAGGATTTGTGCAAGCTTGGGTCAATGGACCTCATCATTACCCACATCTCATTTGATTTTATCGTACTCGTACTCAATGAAATGGTACTCGTACTCGTACTCGAATCGACAAGCCCCCTTCGAGTACGAGTACGAGTACCGCCCTACTGGCTGAGTACGAGTACGAAAGCCTGCGATTTTTGCAAAAGGCAACTGGACTTGTG
>JBEBHM010001008.1:0-2633 GCA_040080875.1 Pirellula sp. | reverse complement strand
CCATTATGGGCCTACACCCCAGAAAAACTAGGCGGACCAGGCAAGATTTCCCAGATTCCAACCGTTTCCCGCCCGCAAGGTATGACGCCCACCAGGCGTTTTGTTCAGTCTCGACACGCAAACGCCGATATCGTATCGATAACCAAATAAGTCACGGATTCGACTTCTTTGGACCCTCAGTTAGCGGAAAACGATGAAATGCGATTTGCGACCAAACTTGCCGTCACCTCACTGATCGTTGGCTCTTTGGCTAGCAATAGCTACGCGCAAAATCAAACGCGCGACGGAGCACTCCTGGGCGGAGTTACCGGTGCGCTCATCGGGGGCGTAATCGGTCACCAAAACAAAGAAACCACCGAGGGTGCTCTCATCGGCGGTGCTGTCGGCGCTATCGCGGGCGGTGTCGTCGGTAACCAACGTCAACAAGCCGAGCGACAACGCTACTACGATCATCATTACCAACAACCCGTTTACCACGAACATCGCACCTACGTCACAACCACTGCTCCGCAGCCTCGCGTCGTAACTCGTCGACCCGTGTCAACTTCTGAAGTCATCAACATGACTCGCAGCGGCGTCAGTGATACCGTTATTGTGGCCCACATTCAATCCAACGGGGTCGCCATGCGGCCCGACGTCAACGATGTGATCTTGATGAATCAAGAAGGTGTCAGCGACTACGTCATCACCGCCTTGCAGAACGGCGGTCATGTCCGCGCAACTACAACGTATCAACATCCGACCGCAGTCTATCGCACTTATCCGCAGCCAGCTCCCGTCGTGATTCACGAACAAGTTCACGTTCATCCGCAACCGGTCTATCATTCGCGTCCAGTTTACTACGTCGAACGACGCGGATTTTAGTGTAGGTCCGCATCTCCGAGGCGGACGTACTGGCCAATGAAGCCCTCTTCCCCCGCTTGGATTTGCATATCAAAACGGATGCGACGCGGAAGTGGAATCAGTGCAACGGGATTTGGCGGGGATCGAAGACCAGCGTCTCGGAGATACGCTGCTACGAGGGTTTCACAGCTTTTGAGCCAGGATCAAGTACTGTGCGCCTAATGGCAACCAAGCCAACCCACTCTCAAATCGCCGAAACCATCGGAGCGACTTGGGAAAGTAAAAACAACTGTCGATCCGCTTGATTGCAAACCCGCCGCAGACGAGCATTCTTCGAGACTGCAAGATGGACAAGGTATTTGCGTCTCGATCGAATGGAATCTTGCTCATCACATAACGTGTGCCTGGGTTCCATGGATTATTTTCCCAAAACGCAAACCATCCGCTTGGTCTTAGGCTGCGAAAAACAACCCCCAATGCGTTCGCACGTTCGTCCAACGGGATGTGGTGAAAGACGCCGTTGCAGAAAGCCACGTCCACATCGCCAGCTGGCTTATACGTTGCAACATTTTCGAAGCGAGCGGTGCTTGAGCCAGTTTGTGCTGGAGAATGTGCTTGAGGTTGAGCTTTTGCAAAGCTCGCTCGGGCTTGAACAAGCGATTGCTCTGAAGTATCTAGCCCGATCGCTAATTTCGCACCTAGCTGATCTAAGAGAATTGGGACGCTGTTGCCAGTACCGCAGCCAAAGTCCAAGACCATCTCGGTGTGCGAACGCTCCGCGCCCATTTCGCGAAGCCTTTTCTTGAGCCATTGAATTCTGCCCGAGGCAAAATAGGCCGACGACTCGCCGGAAGCGGATAGTCCGCGCTGCAGTGCGGATTCGTATTGGTCTGCAAAGTCATCGAACGAAATAGACGACATCTCGGTCAGTACTTTCGTTGGGATCCGTGATCGAAATACTCTTGCGTGGGGATGTTTGGACAACTTTAGCACACGATTGCAGGACAAACGCAGCGTTAAAGGGCTTTCCCGCGTCCTTTGCAAGCCTTTCGTTTGCTTTATCATGAGCCTGTGAGGCTGGGAGGCTTTAGGGACAGTCGCACTCGGCAAGAGCGACCCACGGACGAAAGCCGCTAAAGCCTCAGGCTCAATAAGGCGAATGATTTTTGATTCTGGAAAATGGGAAGCATAAAAGCCCAGAGGCGGATATGGCCCAAAGTTGGTTTTCTTGTTGACTGGGCTCACGCATTCCGCGGGGATCATTAAAATCTCCGTGCGCTTCGAGCGTATTTCTTTGATCTTGCACTGTCCGATGATGCGAATGCGAAACCCATGGAACGAATAATCCCCATAATTGGCTTGTTAGTGATGATCTTGATCGCATGGGGACTTAGCGCGCATCGGACGAAATTTCCTTGGCGGGTGGTCATTGGTGGCATCCTTCTGCAAATTGTGTTGGCCGTGGTGGTGCTGCGTGTACCGGCTGGAAAGGTTTTTTTTGAGATGGTTGGTGCGGGCTTTACCAATCTTCTCGATTGTGTCGATCAGGGTGCTGGTTTTGTTTTTGGCAGTAACAATGTAAATACCGAAAACGGAGCGACGCCTGCATTCAAAGTCCATTTTGTCGCGTTCAAAGTCTTGCCTACCATCATCTTCTTTTCCTCGTTGATGTCGGTGCTCTACTACATCGGATTTATGCAACTGGTGGTTGGTGCGATTTCCAAAGTGATGCAAAAGACCTTGGGCACATCGGGGGCAGAGACACTCTCGGCGGCCGGCAATATCTTTGT
>JBEBHM010001007.1:0-2637 GCA_040080875.1 Pirellula sp. | reverse complement strand
GACCTGACGGCCCGCTAGATTTCTCCAAGCGATGATGTCCCGATAATTGAGAGAAACGGCGCGAACCCGAATCAACACGTAATCTGCAGGGATTTCCGATTCCTCAAGGCCAGAACGTTTCTCCAGGCGTAGTTGATAAGCGTTTTCGCGGGAACGAAACACCCATGCATTATGCGACATCGACTTGAGAATCCACAAAAAAGGTACCGCGGTGACTTGCCGTGCAATATCCCTAGGATATGCTTTTGGTTGACTTTTGTCTGGAGGGTAGGCGAATGGCTAGCGGCTTCATTGGAAATGAAGTGCCCCGTAAGGGGTTGCGGGTTCGAGCCCCGTGCCCTCCGCTCGATTCTCTAGTTGTGTGTATTCAGGGTGCGGCAAGTTTTCAGATAGGGCAATCCATGTTGATGTGGATTGTTCACGCCGAGCGTGGAACTCGTAAGCGATTATGGAATCTGGACCGTGCGGGACATTAATACTTCTATCAACGCTCGTTTGGCTAACTCAAGTTTGGCGAAAGCGAATTCAGCGGTCGGAACGTCGATTATCTCACTTTGTGCTTTGATGATCCCGTCGATACATTCTCGAAGCAAATCCGCTTTCATTCGTCTATTCTCCTGATTTTGATCCTGGTCCCAACAATACGCGATATCCGTTGGTTGGAATCGCTACGATGAAGTTTTTCCGTCGTGCGTTGAATCATCGCATGCGAATTACTCTCGCGAGAACTTTGCAGAGAATTCATCGGGATATCAGAGGAAAACCACAAGCCGCTTGTATCGATTGCAGCGAGGGTGCAAAGAAGCATCGCAAGTTTTGTGGTTCATTCGCTCTGACCACTAAATCTAGTTGCTCCTCGCGATCGTTCCTTGAGTCGCTAAAATGCGGATCGGTTTGTGGTCTGTTCTCCTTTTTTGGGTCTTGTCATGGTTACCGAACAAAAACGATTTCGCAAAGACGACGCCAAAACAAAAAAGCCAACTTCCACGGCCAATATTTTGGACCGTGCCCCACCGTTCGACTTGTCAGCAGAGATGGGCGTATTGGGGAGTTTGCTATTGAATCCGGATGTAGCAAACGATTTGACTTTGGTCATACGGCCTAACGATTTTTACGATGATGCGCATCGCAAATTGTATACGACGATGGCCAACATGTTTGATACAGGCCGCAAGATCGATGTGACATTGTTAGTGAGCGAATTGAAATCCGCAGGAGAATTCGAGCTTGTGGGTGGTGCCGCGTACCTTGCCAATTTGGCCAATAGTGTACCCAACGCAGCTCACGCCGTTTACTACGCACAAATTGTGAGAAGCAAGGCGACGCTTCGACGCCTAATCGATGCGTCGACCTCCATTCTTTCCGATGCGTACGATGAGAACTACGATGCCAAAGAATTGGTTTCGCAGGCGGAGCAGCGTATTTTTCAAATTCAAGACGAGCGAAACGCCAATTCGGCCGCTTCGGTTTCCGAGGTGCTCAAGGCTGCAATGACGCGGATCGATCTTCGAATGCAGGGGGAACAGTTGCAAAGCGGTGTACTGACGCATTTCACCGATTTTGACCAGATGACCGGTGGGCTGCACAACGGCGAATTGGTCATCCTAGCGGCGCGACCGAGTATGGGAAAAACCGCGTTTGCGATGAACATTGCCGAACAAGTGTCGATGAAGGAAAAAGCGCCGACACTATTCGTCAGCTTGGAAATGAACGCCATCGAATTGGTGGACCGATTGCTCTGTTCGGTGGCCAAGGTCAATGGATCGCGATTGCGGGTGGGCACCATTACTCCTGACGACCAAAAGCGATTGCTTCAGCACGCTGCCAAGATTGCTCTAGCTCCACTGTACATCGACGACGCTCCGAGCCGAACAGTCAGTGAAGTCGCTGCGGTGGCACGTCGTATTACCCAACAAGAAATGCGCAAACCTAACGGGCGTCCGTTGGGATTGATCGTCATCGACTACTTGCAATTGTTGAATCCGGACAATCCCAACGATCCGCGTCAGGAGCAAGTCGCAAAAATCGCCAGACGACTTAAAATGCTTGCACGTGAACAGAATGTGCCTGTCTTGTGCCTATCCCAGCTCAACCGACAAGCTGAGGATTCCAAAGACCATCGACCCAAGCTTAGCCACCTGCGAGAATCTGGAGCGATCGAACAGGATGCTGACGTGGTGATGTTTGTGCACCGCGAGGGTTATTACCACCGAGGCGAGGACGCCGAACAGTATGCAGGCCAAGCCGAAATCATCATCGCTAAGCAAAGAAACGGCCCCATTGGCGACGTCGAATTAGTCTGGGAAAGGGACTATACTCGCTTCCTCAACAAGGCCCCCGAACGGCACGAAGAGTTCAATAGCTATAGCGATTTTTCAACACCAGGCGGTTATTAAGGCGAGCGGCAGAGAAGAATCTATCGTAGCGGAAATCGCAAGAATTCTGAACTCATGGAATTCTTGTGAATTCCGCTACGAAGCTAGGTATATTTCCTCCTGCCGCTCGCCTAAGAGATCTTCCCACTTTCCAACGTCACAAATCATTCGATTAATTGAGCCTGAGGCGCTAGCCGATCGATCACGAAACTCGGCTAGCGCCTCAGGCTCAACACAAACCCAGCGAATGACTTACTACAAA
>JBEBHM010001006.1:0-2638 GCA_040080875.1 Pirellula sp. | reverse complement strand
TCCCGGTAGATTGATACCTTGTTTGGATCGAATGGTTCCTTGGACGTTGACTCGGCAGCGAGCGAAATCACGCTGCTTCTCGACAACTTCCATCGAAATCATGCCATCGGCGAGCATGACCGAATTTCCGGTGGCAAGCTCGTCCACCAGTTTGGGATAGTTGCTAGTCAGTTCCGTTGGAGAGCTGGGTGTGTCTCCTCGGACAAAGGTTACGAAGGAACCCACGTCCACTTCCAGCGGTTCCTTGAGCAATTTACCTAATCGGATTTTTGGTCCGGCCAGATCCAGCAGGACTCCGACCTGGAAGTTGGTCTTCAGTCGCACGCTTTCGATTTTGGCCAAAACGCGCGCGAAGTCGGTTTGAGTTCCGTGCGCAGCATTGATGCGAAAGACGTCGACACCATGAAAAACCAATTCCGTTAGAATCGCTTCGTCTTCGCAAGCCGGTCCAACCGTCGCAACGATTTTGGTACGAGCCTCGCTAAGCGTGTTTCTGTGCATAAGATCTTGGTTTAGAAAAGAGAGTTCGAATCCGTGAGCTTGGACTGCGTATTGTCCCGCCTCCGACTTGTTTTGCCTATAGGCCTTCGACACCGAATTGTTAAGGATGGTAAACTGGGCTTCTGAATGGATAAGTCCGTGTAAACGCCTCCACCCCATTTCCAAGAAACAATCGCAGGTATGACAAATTCTCGGTCGTGGGCGGGTCGTAGAACGCTTGTATGCGGAGGTACGTCCGGCATAGGCTTGCAATTGGCCATAAGCTTGGCAACACAAGGGGCTCATGTTGCTATCATCGGACGCGACCCACGCAAGTTACAGGAAGCGATGTCGTTGGCAACCGATCGTGGAGCCGCCTCGGTGGTTGGATTCTCTGTGGATCTCAAAGCCCCTAACGGCTCCGGTGATTTTCAACTGCTTGAGAATTGGTTATCGCAGAACGACGTCGACTTGCTCGTCAATGCGATCGGAAGGTCGGATCGTGGCCCGCTCGAATTGGTTTCATCCGACGATTTGATGGATTTGTTCCAAGACAATGTGTTATGCACATGGAACATGATTCGCATTTCATTGGACTCGGTGAAACGAGCATCGGGCGTTTTGATCAATATTGGGTCGTTGGCTGGCATGATCCCTTCGCCCAACATGGGAGGATATTCGATTGCTAAGTTTGGATTAACTGCCTTGTCTCGTCAGCTTCGTTTGGAGCTTGCAAAGTACGGAGTCAGCGTACTGCTGGTTTCCTCCGGGCCGACGGCTAGAAATGATGCAGGGACACGCTACGACTCGGTTGCCAAGTCGCGGGGAGTTGCCGATCGCAATACGAACGCACCTGCGGGTGGCGCGAAGCTTCGGCTCCTCGACCCAGTCATTCTCAGCGACCAAATCCTCGAGGCTGCGTTTCGAAGGCAACGAGAGTTGGTGCGCCCTTGGAAAGCCAAAATACTGGCCGCCATCTATCCACTTTGGCCGACTCTTTCGGACCGCATATTAAAAAACTACCTGCCTAGCTAGTGCCCAATGGCACTCGCATGGAGCCCATTGAAAACAATGTTGTACATCCATACAAGCCCGACGCGCACTACAAGCCCGACGCGCAAGCGAGTGACGATAATAAAACATCATCGCGAGGCGGCCGATTAGATTGATGTATCACTTGCTTGCGCGGCGGGCTTGTAGGGATTTGACAGGTGGGGCACTGACGACCGCACCGGCCAAATCTCACCCCTCTACCCTCACCCCTCACCATGATTTTTTTCGTCGGTTTGACCTAACGTGTCAAAGGGGTAGGCGATAGTACTCTTGTCAAAGCAACCGAGCCACAACATCCTCAGCTTTGACCCCTAGAAGCGGCCCTCCCGACTGCTTGTGCGCACCCCTCGCAGCATGAGCAGTCGGAGGGTTTTATCAAAAACTCCCAATTTCAAGTTCGTCTCAAATTCGGTCAAGGAAGATTTTGCAATGGCTAAATTCTACATTCAAAGCGGTACTTTGCGAGCAGTGGTGGATAGTGCGGATGCGGATCGCGCAGCTCTTTGGGCAGTCCACACCGCCATGGAACAAGTCATGCCGCTCGACGATTCGGACGGAATCTTGTGCAACCATGATTCGGGCCCTGCCAACATGATTGCGCTTGGCGAGACCATTCAACTGAGTGAAGTCGGATTCGATCAGGACGACCGTCTCCATGTCGACACATTCGAAGCGTTTCAGCACTGGAATCAGTTGTATCAGGCGATGGACAAGCTCCAAAAACTCTTGGATCGCTAACGTAGCAGAGTTGCTCCGCAACTCTGCAGTTCCAGCAACTCTGCAGTTCCAGCAACTCTGCAGTTCCACGCACCTTCCCTACTTTGTAGCAGAGTTGCTTCATACTTTGTAGCAGAGTTGCTCCGCAACTCTGCGGTTACAGGAAACCTTCCTACATGGGAGAACGGTTGTCCTCAACCGTTTCTGAACATCTGCCTAAGTTCAGACACCCAAACAGTTGTTGAGGACAACTGCTCTACATTGGTTGCAAGCACCGATTTCCTTGCCCAAGATCGGAAAAGCCCCCGCGGTTCCAATTTTCTCTGCAACTTCAAGGGCCAAGGGCCAAGTTGCGGAGCAACTGCGGTTCAGCACACCAAAAGGCGAA
>JBEBHM010000282.1:0-9969 GCA_040080875.1 Pirellula sp. | reverse complement strand
GTGCACCGGCCTTGCCATCTGTGCTATTTGGGCTGAGGGTTGAGGGCTGAGGGAAAGAGCTCTTCCATTTCACCTAACTACGGGGTATCGGCGCGAATGCGTGGGAATTGCGTTATATTATTCCTTGGTTGGTAGTCATCGTTTCTTATTACATTGTTCAGGAGTCGCGATTGGGAAACAAGATCACGCTGCGCAGTTTGTTCCTAGTGACGGCGATTACCGCTATCATTTTGATGGTCTTGCGAATGGCCCTAATGACTCAGGGGGACAACGCGACCGCAGCCATTGCGGTCGTTTTATTGGTTCCCATCGCGACCTTTACGCTCTTTGGGCTGGCATTCCTGATGTTGCTCCCATTTGGAGTGATCGCTGCGTTGTCGCGTGAATCCGCCATGCCGGGCACCAGCCCCTTTGCGAACGATCAATTGCCGAGCAAGCAGATCGATGTGATCGACCCCGAGCGAGCGAACTAGCGAAAGAACCGACATGGTAGACCGTTTCGTTCACGAATCCCCCACACCCATGATTGAAATGCGTCGGGTGCATCGTTTTTTTGGAAAGACGCGAGCGGTCAATGACATCTCCTTCGAAGTGTATCGTGGCCAAGTGTTTGGCTTCATCGGACCCAACGGAGCAGGCAAAACGACCAGTATGCGGATCCTATCCACGCTGGAGTTGCCTAGCTTTGGCGATGCGATGGTCGACGGATTCTCGGTGGTAAACGATCCAGATCTGGTGCGACGCCGCTTGGGATTTATGCCGGACGGCTTTTCGATGTACCCCAATATGAACTGCGTCGAGTATTTGGATTTTTTTGCGCGATCGTACGGTCTCATGGGAAAGGATCGCATCTCAGCCTTGCGTCACACGCTGAGTTTTACCGGCTTGGACAAGATTGCATCCAAGCCGATTACCGGGCTCTCCAAGGGAATGCGTCAACGATTGTGTTTAGGGAGAGCCATGATCCACTCTCCGGCAGTGCTTATCCTTGACGAACCCGCAAACGGTTTGGATCCGAGGGCTCGCATTGAGCTCAGGCAAATGATTCAGCAGCTTGCTGCGGATGGAACCACAATCTTGGTCTCTTCGCATATTCTGACCGAGCTAGCCGAGATGTGTGACCAGGTTGGGATTATCGAACGAGGGCGATTATTGGCGACCGGCTCTATGGACGATATCCAACGCACGTTACAAGGTGCCTTGAGAGTGCGTATCACGGCGATGGACCGAGTCGACCGGTTGGCGGAATGGCTGTCAGAACGATCGGACGTGCATGCGATTTCTCGTTCTCTGAACGTGATCTCCCTGGAGCTTGATGGCGCGGAAGCTGAACAAGCGAATCTATTGCGAGACATCGTTCGAGCCGAGTTTTCTATCCTGGATTTTGCTGCGCATCGCGAGACACTCGAAGATGTCTTCATGAAAATCACCACCGGAGCCGTTCAATGAGCACCACGCATTTGCAGAGCAATCCCAGGGTTCCAAATGAAATTACCGAACACGAATCTGTCATCGCCCAACTCGTCGAAGGGGAGACCGCATGGGACCGGCGTCTCATCGCGTTGAGCAATTGGGTCAATCCCATCTTGGTCAAGGAGACCCGTCAAGCATTGAAGAGTCGCCAATTCTCAGTGACATTGATGTTGCTCACGATCGTGGTGCTCGGTTGGTCATTATTCTCTATCATCGGCATGATTCCAAGCATCTACTATGCATCCAACGGAACCATGTTGTTGATGGGTTACGCGATCATCTTGATTGTTCCATCGCTGATCATTATCCCGCAAGCCGCGTTCCGTTCGATGGCCTCCGAGCTTGAGGATGGCACCTTTGAGACGCTTTCGCTCTCGATGCTTTCTCCGGGGCATATTCTGCTCGGTAAATTGAGCGTCGCGGGTCTGCAGTTGCTGATCTATCTATCGGTCATTGCTCCCTGCATCGCGCTCACTTACTTGCTGCGCGGTGTAACGCTGGACGTCATTGCGATGACACTGTTGTTGTTGTCGTCGTGCAGTCTGGCGTTATCCGCCATCGCCATCTCCGTCGCATCGTTCTCTCGAAATCGAATGCAACAAGTCTTCTATTCGATTGTGTTGCTTTCCGCCCAAGTAGTGGTGGCATTCATCGGAGGTGCATTCCTCACCGGGATTGTCGGCTATGGAATCATCCCCATCGAGGGGTGGATCTCGTTTATGATCTTTCTGCTGGCGGTACTCATGTATTCGTGGCTTTTCTTGCGCTGTGGTGGATGCGCCATCGGTGTTGCCAGCGAGAACCGATCGAGCCCCGTCCGTGTTCCCTTGTTGGTCAACGGCCTGCTTGTAGCCATGTTTTCCGGTTTCTTTTCGGTATGTTACGGTGACCGCAATTCGATGTCTCAAATGTTGGCATCTTCCAATATCTTTTTGTTCATGCACTGGGGGATTGCCGGCAGCATCATGATGGGTGAGTACGGGGTCATACCGGCCCGAGCCAGGCGATCGCTGCCGAGTTCACGTTGGGGGCGTCTTTTCTTGACGTGGCTCAATCCGGGTGCGGGCCCTGGGTTCATTTTCGTCGTATTGAGTTTTGTCGGATCGGCATTTGCGTTGGTGTTGGCCCCCTGGTTTCTGGTCAACTCGACCCGAAGCAATATCAGCCTCCAACTGGTCGTTTTCACCGGTGCACTAGCTTGTTATTTGATCCTTTATTTAGGTACAGTACGATTGATCGCTATGATATTTTTACGCAAAATCGCACTAGGACGACTGATCGTGTCGTTCACGATAACCATCGTCTTAGTCGTTCTCTCCGTCGTCCTTACCTGCTCGCTGAGCCTCGCGGTCAATGACTACCGGACGATCGATTTTGACTGGTACGTCTTCCCGAATTTCTTCTGGACGTTGGGTGAATTGTTTCCGGGAAACCAAGAAAAATGGACTTCTCCCGAATGCTTGTTCGCGGTGGTGGGGCTTATCCTGACTTCAGGAATTGTGGGTTTCATCAACGTGCTATTAACAGCCAAAGATGTCGTGTTGCTGCGAATCGAAACACCTGAACGGGTCGTTCAGGAACGACAAAAGATGAGACAACGAAAGTCCTCGATGGACGACGAACCCAACGAATTGGAAGGCCTCGCGGCGGAGTGATTCGCGGCTGGGTAATCCGACTTCGTTGAGGGCTGTCTCATGGTGGGCTTCCGCTACGGTAGATTCTTCTGTGCAACTCGCCTCAGAGCTGAGACATGTAGCAGAATGAGACAACGTGGATTACACTAATGTTGCCGCATAACTACCGCACTACCCCCAAGCTATGTCGACTTACCTAGTCATTACTCGAGGTCGCGAGATCGATACTCGCTATTCGCTCGATCAGTCCGCTGAAAGTACGCTCGGACGGGGACTCGAATGCAGTATCCAGCTCAATGACCCCCTCTCGTCCCGGGTCCATGCCAAGATTTTCTTTCGGGAATCGCAGTGGCTCGTCGAGGATGCAGGCTCTCGAAATGGAACTCTCCTGAACGGTTCCAAAATCGACCTCGCCACATTGGCCAATGGCAATCGGATCCGAGTCGGGAACACGGAACTGGAGTTCGTGGACGACACGCTCAATGAAGATGTCACGGTCGAGCGCATCAATCTTTCACACGATTTGAGAGGGGAAAAGCAAGGAAGTGCGGCGGACGGTTTTGCATCTGGTATGTCCGCTATTCTTTCCCTTCGCAAAGCGGGCCGATCGGAAGACTTGTCGGACCTGCACCAGCTTTCAATTCGGTGCATCTCGTTGTCAACGCCAGATCAAGTGAGCGAATTAGCCGTCGAAGTCCTCAAGAACCGAACTCAAGCAACGATCGTCGCGTTCTTGCTGGCGGTCGAAGATGGGAACTTGATCGTGCATCGGCGGTTTCCCAGCTCCAACGACAACCGCGTGCATTTGAGCCAGTATTTGACCGATTTGGTTTGCAAGCAGAGCAAGGCGGTTTGGATCAAAAACGAGTCGAGGGCAATGGGTGATGGGCCATTGCTGCACTATGCCGATGCGATTTGTGTCCCGCTGCTACACGAAAACAAAACGATTGGCGTTGTTCATCTGTATCGTGAAAAGGAGGTATTCTCGAAGCACTCATTTGATTTCACGATCGCCGCTTCGAGTTTTCTGGCTGCGTCTTTGGTCAGGGCTCGCAATGAAGCCTCGCTGAGGATCAACCACGAACGGTTGCAGGACAAGAGCGCCGACTTCGACGAACTGCTTGGGGAAAGCAAACCCATGCTGGAGTTGAAAGAGCGAATCGTTCGAGTTTCCAAAGCGACTGGATGCATTTTGATTCGAGGCGAGAGCGGAGCGGGCAAAGAACTTGTGGCCCGCGCAATCCATCGGGCTAGCAATCGATCGGACCGCCCAATGCTATCGGTCAACTGCGCTGCCATGCCGAGCGAGTTAATGGAGAGTCAACTTTTCGGGCACATCAAGGGGGCATTTACAGGTGCCGACAAAGATCACATCGGCTGGTTTCAACAAGCTCATGGAGGCACACTTTTCTTGGATGAGATCGGCGAAATGTCCCTTGCGGGACAAGCCAAATTGTTACGCATACTTGAGGGTCATCCATTCCTGCCAGTCGGGGGACGCAAGGAAGTACGCGTCGATGTCCGAATTATCGCAGCTACCAATCGCGACTTGAGCGAGTTTGTCGCCGACAAGAGATTTCGCGAGGATCTCTACTATCGACTGTCCGTTTTCGAAATCAAAGTCCCGCCACTGAGACAACGAGGAGATGATATCGCGCTGCTCATCGATCGATTCCTGGAGCATTTCGGCCGACAGCATGGCAGGCCGAATTTGCGACTCAGCGAGGCCGCTCGCAAGCGCATGCTCGAATACAGTTGGCCTGGCAATGTCAGGCAGTTACGAAACGTCATCGACAGCGCCGTCGTTTTGGCTGCCGATGACGAGATTCGCGCAACGGATATTACGCTCCATGAATCCAAGGCCGAGGTTTACGATACCCTCAACATTGAACAGTGGGAGCAACGCCTAATCCAGGAAGCCCTCCGCAGGACGAAAGCCAATATTCCCGAAGCCGCCGAACTGCTTGGAATCTCGCGCGCAACCATGTACCGCAAACTGGAAGCGTTTCAAATTAACAAAGATGACTTCTCGTAGGTCCGAATCTCCGAGGCGGACCTGCTCAACCGTTACTCCGCAGCATCGGCTTCTCAACATAGTTCGATGGGACAGAAACAACCGGTTCAGCCAAAATTGCATACGGCCGCCGTCGACCGATCACGCGATGGTATCCGAGAAAGCGTCCTCCATCGGTTTCAACCGATTGTATTTCTAGTCGGTTATCAGGCGCGATCGTCTTGTGCCATTCAAGCCAAAAACGCCATCCGTCCTGCATGCTATCCGACATCAAGATATCGACAATTCCAGTTCGCTCCCAATGTCTTCGCCACCAAGCCGACGAGTGCAAACACCACAGCGACGGTTCTGCGGTAAACCATTCTGAAAGATGGAGGGGAATTTCACTTTCCATCTCGTGAACGAAACCGGCACCGGCTATGCCGATCACGCCGCCTGGCTTAACGAATCTAGCCAGATAGTTCAAATAATGATCGTCCGTTCCAAAGTAGGGAAATGCGTCGATCGATACAATCACGTCAAAAAAATCAGATGCAAAAGGCAAAGAACGGGCGTCTGAATGAATCGGATGGACGCGGTGCTCAACTTCCGCATTGCGAATTCGCAGCAAGTTTTCTGTGGGACTGCACCACAGATCGACGGCCCATACGGTTACGTCAAATTCGCGCGCAAGGAAAATCGATGACGATGCACGGCCGCAACCAAGATCCAAGATGTTCATTCCAGGCCTCAAATCCAGGCCCGATGCAAGCCATTCAGCAAGCCACAAGGAATTTGCTCCTCCACTCGCTCCCTCGACGATCCAACCGGGATTATAGGAATTGGACCGAGGAAACTCAGCAGCAATCAGGCGTTCGTCTGGTTTCATGTCTTTTATTCGATTGCCGATCCTTCGCATTCAGCCTGTGCGAATAGAAACAGGTGGAAAGCAGGATAGAACTAGTTCCGGAGCACAAGGTTCGCGATCGTCGCAATTTACCTGGGCTGACGAAGAGCGGCATTTCATTGCGGTATTCTCCTAGGCTCAGCTAATGGGCCCCCCCTTTTCGGCCATACTCAGTTGAGGGAGAATCCGCTATCTCCCAACTAACTGTTGGGAGAATCAACTGTTACGGCATCAAACTCAACTGCCGTGCTCGTGCTCAGTGAAACGGTGCTCGACCGAAGTCCGATCCGGCCGAGGCATTGAAGAAAACTGAGGAGAAGGCAGTTCGAGTTCACGCTTGTCCGAATTGCAACGCGGCGATGGAGTTGGAGTCAACGCAACATCGGCCAAGCTGGCGAGTGTTGTTTACAGGTCCTGGGCATCCTCAGTGGTATGAATGGATGGGATCGGGCTAATGATTGCACGAACGCGGAAATCAGCAATCTCGCGAGCAATCAGGATGGGCAATCGAACTCCAGTCCGCTCGCTGAATCCCGACGTTCCATCTTTTGATGATCGAGCAGTGCGGTGTCGGAGCGATCGAATCCCACAGGTTTACCCTGTGGATTGTTCGGCTTCAAGCTACTCACCAATCGTAGCCTGCTCTCCCCGTTGAATGACGGATTGCTCCAATGCCATTCACCGTTGATGGTCTCCGTTCGGACGGAGGCCATCAACTAGACTCTTGAGATGGAGGCCAAAAGGCAGGGGGAACACCAGTCATGGCCTTGACCTTAAGCGCATCGAGTTGCGTGAGTTCGATATCGAGCTCCGCTTTCCAAAGGTCGTTTGGGGAGCATTCTCCTAACGGCTTCCGGAACAAGTTGATCAGAACCCGACCGGTATTCCAAGCTTTCTCGCCGCCATCGATGGCAATGCCGTGGTTGACGAACCACGCACGAATAGTGCATGTCATTTTGGTGATTCGATTTTCGAGGGTTTTGCGGTACTTGACGAGGGAACGAAACTCGCGGTGTGCTTCGGAGGGCATGTGAACCGGTTTGAGCTCGCCCATGGCAGCCATGCGGGCAAGTTTGAGGGCGTCGTCCTTGTCGGTTTTTCGTTTGACGTTGCTCCATTTCCACGCGTCTTCGTTGGTGGAGCAGACGAGTGTTTTGTGTCCGAGGCTCATGGCAAGATCGTTAATCCATCCGGAAGGGCCGCACGCTTCCATGACGACGAGATCGCACTTGGTTTTCTTGAGGAGCGTGGCAAGTTAGTTTTGCTCGGTTAGGGCGTTGATGAAATCGTGTTTCCGAGTTTTTGAGTTGTCAATGCAGCACATAGTATTGAACTTGCCGAGGTCGAGAGCGAGAATGATCATCAGTTTTGTTCCTTGGGTTTGGGGTTGGAATTTTGTGACGTTTCTGCGTGCAACCGCAGAACAAGATCACGGGTCAGAGTCGCCAGATTTTATTCAAATGGCTCCCACCCCAAACCCAGGACTTACATAGATTTTTTCGGCAACTCAAGTCTTTTGTGAAAGTGACGGCATGAAACTTTATCCTGACGACTGGCGTGTCAGACTCGCCGGCGCGGCTGGGGCTTTGGTGGCAGGCGTCATCGCCCTGTTCGTGGTAAAACCAATGATCGAACTCCCAACTGGGCTGGGCGCGCTTGCGTTCGTCGGCATGATGACTGTCGGAGTCGTCCTCGGGAATATTGTCGGCGGGCGGTTATTCAACAGTTCGCCGAAACCTCCGTCGTGAGCTAGATTTGGTGCGGCAGAAGCAGCCGATATAGGCTCACCCGTCCCCGTCGCTTCTGAACTGCGTCGCTAGCTGCCCTCACTCGGAAGAAACAGTCAACACCTAGCGAGTCTTGCTTCGGTGGCGTCTTTGTCGGGAAAAAGGACTCAGAATGGCCACATTGTCGCTCGCGACCCATGGAAGGTGTTTTGCAGATTCGAACTAAGGACTTACCGTACTGCCCACCGCAACGGAAAACGATAGCATTGCTTCAGCTCTTTTGTGTCTGTGAGGACTCACTCGATGGATTTCCAGAACGGCCTGATTTCGACGAAGAAGGCTGGTATGCGGTACGTACATACGACAGATTGGAAGTGAACGAAAGGCCAATTTTATGTGGGGAGACAACGGAGTCGCCGTGCTTTTCCACCATCGCAACAAGTGGTCGCTCGATTGGGATTGTTACTGAAAGTCAGCAACATCAATCGACGAACCAACGATTGCAGATAAACCATTGTTGTCGTGAAGCTGCTGTGTTCCAGTAATCTGCTGATTGCCATCAAGTCGGCACAATCAGCGTCACGCAAACGATCGGAACAGCGACCTTGGGGTGCAAGAGACAGGAAGTTGCCAAAAGTGCAATACGGTTGCTACACTAGAGGGCAGTTGTGGCGAGTGGACTCGTTAGAGTTCGCACAGGGTTCACGGCGAAGCGGCTTGGTCCAACGCACAATCTATGCCATCGTTCCGCTCCCAGAACTTCTCCAAAAATTTCTTCCCGCTCCAGATCGCATAGATTGCTATTCGTTCGTCAACAAATCAGCATGAAAGTCCGGCGTTGGGTACAATCGAACGCAACGACACCTTGTAGGGACCCGTGAATCCCGGGAGAACCGATGCATGACGTACGAGACCGTGTTTTGGATGATGCTTGCAACGTGGGTAGTTTCATTGTTGTATCCGTGGCACCCTTCATGGCCGAAAGCCAAATGGCTAGTCCATTTGCCTTGGGCACTCATTCCAATGTGGGCTTGGTATGAGTCGTTGATGCCTGCTGGCATGAACATCCGCATTGACCTGCTTCTGATTATTGGTGAAGTAGGGCTTCTGTTTGTGGTCTACATCGTACGATTGATTTTGTTCCGAACAATCCTCCGTTCAAAAGACGCAAAACAGGCTATAGTCAGTTCTCACACTTGATCGACAGGTTCACGTTGACGAACAATCGCATGCAACGGAGTCGGCGGTCGGATCGGTTTTGGAATCAACATCTATCGCGCCGACCCGCTGATGCGTAACGTTCCCTCGGTCAAGCAGTGCGTCGATTACGACTGATGCATCGAGTGCGTGTTGAGGGCGTCGACATCTCGACGTTGGTTGGCACTTCAATTGCTGCGAAGCAAAGCGATCATGACATCCCTTCGCGACCGTGCCAACATCGTGTTCCTTGTCGTCATCTTTTTGCCATCCATTTTTCTACCTGTTTCTGGAACGCTAGTCCACCAAAAGAGATGGTAAAAACATGGGAGGTAGAAAGATTTCAAAACCGTGTGATTTCCGAAACCTTCTCCTCATTGCGATCGTAGTGTGTCGGACGTCCACACTTACCCGATTGGCAATTGTGGATTGCGTCGGGACGATCGGATATGATGTTGAGTTCTGGACCGTGCTCCAGACTCACATGCGCGTCAACGTGTCGGTAGTTCGAACGGCCAATTGATGGAAGCATGGATGAGGGAACAATCGCTTCCACGCAAGTGCTCGGTCACCCGCTCTTGGCCGGTGCATTTGTTACTACTCGCACTGGGTGATGCGGGTCAAATTACAGGGAAATACGTTTTCCAAAGTGCTCCGATGCGGTTGGCCAAAGCGACTCGCTCTTCGACTAATTGTCTTCGTTGAGTTGCAAGTGCATAGAGCTCAGTCGTCTCGGGAGAATCCTTTTGCAGGGGTCGGAGATGCTCCCGGTTTTGTTCGATGAACTTGAGAATAAGTCTGGCGTCGACTGGATCGTTTTTGCCACCGCCGTGAGCGAATGCGCCTCGATAGTTGGCAAGGGCTTTTGGGTTTACGGGATAGATCCGTACACAAGCGAACTCACGCAGAGCGTTGATGAGCGCTCCGCGAGTCGTTTCAATGCAGATCTCGATAGAGAGGTTTGGATAGCGTTTGCTCCAGGCTTCGATCCATTCTCGAATAGAGTCAGGCGAGTGTTTGAACGAGCCGTTGTGCAGC